>CAVDMZ010000024.1:0-13596 GCA_963610115.1 Duodenibacillus sp. | reverse complement strand
CAGATAGAATTACTAAATAAAACAAAACAAAAAACACTGCAAGAAATAAATAGTTTAAAACAACAAATAGACAACTTATCATTAACAAACTATATAAGAAACTTTAAATATGGTGTTTGTAAGTTAAGTGGTTTGTTATTTGCACAACATTTGATAAAGTTAGAGCCCATTTTAAAAAAAATGCTTGTTATTGCTAATGATAAAGATAGCACCGAAAGTAATCGTTTACTGGCTATGGAAAACCTGCTGTATCTGATGCAAAAGCAAAAAATGGATAAAGAAATGCTAGAAGACAATCGTAGAGCCAACGAGGAACGCATACAGGCCATACGCGATGTTGAAAATGCCGTACGCGTTCAAACCGACCAACAATACTGGCAATGGCAAGGAAACGAACAATTTGTGATTAATGCTAATGCACGGAATATGTACCGCTCGTATTCGCAAGATAAATAAAGGAGAATAATATGGCAAATAAAAAAATTAGATGTATTCATTTTCAACAAGGAGAAGCTGTCGGAGGAACACAAATAGACAAACATGAATTTGAGGATTTTTTACAAAAACATGGGATGCATAATTTGACAAAAGAGATTAATCAACAATTTAAAAACTCCGCGCATGCTTACTTAGGCGGCCATGCTAGTTTCTTTATGTTTATTGAAGAAGAACAATGAATCAGAATTCTAACGGGATTCCCACAAGATAGGGAAATTATAAAAAGAGTCTTTCATGTCCCTTACGCGCATAAAGCAGTTTACGCGCTCCCCGACAAAAATTAAAAAGCCGCCAGTTAGGCGGCTTTTTAAATTTTTTACCGGGGAAGGGACTTCCCTGCGGTCTTTTTCCTGACGGAAAAAGCCTCCGGGCCGGGCCTCGCGGTTTTTGCCTTGCGCGAATAGGAAACTTTTATGCGCGCAAACAAAAACATCGCTCCGGCCTTCAAGTCCCTACGCAGGCAAAGCAGTTTGCCTGCTTCCCCATTAAAATAAAAAACCTGCCGCAAGGCAGGTTTTATATTTTACCGGGAAAAAAATGATTAGGTGATAGCAAATTATTTTTCAAAGAAAAACGCTTGGGTTCTAGGCGCAAGAGAGGGAGAAATACTGTTGGTACACGCGCGATAGCGCGGAGGTATCCGACCGAACTTGCAACAACGAAACCAAGCGTTTTAATAAGAAAAATTTTACCGGGGAAGGGACTTGAACCCTTAAGCCCGTGCGGGCAATAGTTTTTGAGACTATCCTGTATACCAATTCCAGCACCCCGGCGTAAATCTCTACATCTATTTTAGCAAAAATGCAGCGGCTTTGTCACGCAACATTTTTACAAAACCTCTTTCCCGCCGTTAAAAGCGCAGCATAGAGGTGTATTCTTTGAGGCGTTTTTCTATCTCGCCCGCTTTAATCCCGGCCAAGCGTTTGACGCTAAACGACTCTATGGTAAAAGAGGCCATCACATTGCCGATCATCATTGCGCGCTTAATGGCAGAGAGCGTATCCCACTTGCGCAGGCTGGCCAAATAGCCCGTCGCGCCGCCGCCAAACGTATCTCCGGCGCCCGTGGTATCATACACCTTTTCCAAAATATACGGCGGGAACTGCACAATGCCCAGCTTGCTGACCAGCATAGAGCCGTTGGGCCCCAGTTTGATAATCACATGCTTGGCACCTAACTTTAAAATCTTTTTGCCTGCCGTAATGAGGTTATACTCGCCGGTCAGTTGGCGCGCTTCGGCCTCGTTCAAAAAGAATAAATCCGTCTGCTTGAGCACCTTGAGCAATGCCGCTTTCTTGGACGTAATCCAATAGTTCATCGTGTCGCACGCAACCAGTGCGGGCTTTTTGACCTGCTTGAGCACGGAAAGCTGCAGCTCCGGGTCAATGTTGGCCAAAAACACGGCCTTGGCGTTTTTTTGCCCGTCGGACAAGACCGGGTTGAAATTTTGAAAGACATTTAAATCCGTAAATTTGGTAACGGCATTTTTCAGGTCTTTATCATAACTGCCGCCCCAGTGAAAGGTTTTGCCGTCTTTGACCTGCAAGCCGGAAATATCCACCCCGCGCTTTTTAAACGGCGCGCGGTAATTGGCGGCAAAATCCGTCCCCACCACCGCCACCACCGACGGCCGGGCGAAGTAGCTAGCCGAAAGCGACGAATAGCTGGCGGCTCCGCCCAGCACGCGCTCGGCGCGGCCGTGGGCATTTTCTATGCTGTCAAAAGCAACGGAACCGACTACTAAAACTTGATTTTTCACGGGTTAATCCTGTTGCTGGCCTAAATACGTTTTGATTTCCACGCGGTTGTTGAAATCGTCAAAAAAAGCCTTCTGCGCCGTTTCCATTTTGGTTTGGAAGAGCTGTTTTTCAAAATCCTTTTTATTCTTGTCAAAATCCTTCATATTGCCGTTTTGCGTCAGGTAGGCAAAGCGCACTTCCTCCGGCGTGAGTTTATACACGGAGTACAAGGCCAGACGGAAACGGTCGGCCAATTTGCTGCGGCGGATTTGCTCCTCAAACTGTGCCGGAGAAAAGCCCTGTTGTCGCACGGCGTATTCGTAAGCGGTTTTGTTGAAGAAGCCGTTTTGGTTAAACAGCGGGGAAGAGTGAATGCCCATGGCCACTTCATAGTCCGCCACGGACATGCCGTATTCTTGGGCGGCTTGGTTGAGCACGGCCTCGCTAATCAGCCCGTTTAAAGCGCTTTGGTTGAGCATCTTGGTCATATTTTCATCCACATCTACGCCGTTATTGCGCAGCTGGCGGGCCATGGCCTCAGCCGTTTTGTACATCGCGCGGTAGGTAATGGGTTCTGAGCCTACCTTGGCCGCGTTGCTGCTAAAGGCGCCGCTTTGGTAGGCGCCCAAGCCAATGTAGGCGATACTGCCGATGAAGAACGCCAGCGTAATAATTAAAATGGCCTTTTTGTACTTAATTAAGAACGATATCATGTTTTACAGCTCCTTGAGTTTATTTTTCTTCCGGCTCTTCTGCGGCGGGAACGGCCGCCTCGGCCCCGCCGATTTTGCACAGGCCTTCAATGCGTCCGCCCTCTTCCACAATCATCTTTTGGGCGCGGATATCGCCGCGGATAGAGGCCTTGCCCAATACTTCCAGCATTTCGGCGCAGACATTGCCTTCAATTTCGCCGCCGCAGACCACGGTTTGGCCCGTGACGTCGCCGACGATTTTGCCGCCCTCTCCTACGATGACTTGGCGGGCATTGTCCACCGAGCCCTCCAGCGTGCCGTCCACGCGCAAAGAGCCCTGCACGCTCAGCGTGCCCTGAAAATAGCACTCCGCGCTGACGATAGAGAAGTGTTCGCCGGATGCAAAATCAGAATCCTTTTTTAAAAAACCCATACTCCCTCCTAACTTCATTTAAAGTAATTGCGCGGATTGACGGGGCGTCCGTCCTTCCACACTTCATAATGCAAATGGGTGCCCGTGCTGCGGCCCGTGGTGCCCATAAAAGCAATTTGCTGCCCGCGTTTGACCACATCACCGGGCTTGACCTTGATGCCTGTCGCGTGCGCATACAGGGTAGAGTAGCCCAGCCCGTGGTCCACCAAGACGGCCTGTCCGTAGCCGTTGACCCACCCGGTGTGGCGCACCACGCCGTCGGCCGTCACTACGATGGGGCTGTCGGGTTTCCCGGCAAAATCCAAGCCGTTGTGCATATGTCCCACCGGCTTGCCAAACGGGTCGCGCCGGTAGCCAAAGCCGGAAGTAATACGCGCGGCGGACGGGCGGATAGAGGGCGTGGAGTTTAGCCCCTCTTTGCGGTTGGCAAAGTACCAAGCGATTTCTTGGAACGAGGCCAAACGCTCCTGCGCCGTTTCCTGCATGCTGTCTATGTATTTTTCAAATTCTTCCGTGTCAAAGTCCTTCAAATCCGAGGCAAAAAGTTTTTTCGCGCGTTCATCGGCTTGGCGGTTCTTTTCTTCCAAAATTTTAGGCAAATTGATAAACTTGCCGCCCGGCATGCCCAACATTTGGCGCATTTGCCGGTCCGTGTTTTGGGTTAAGGTTAAATAGTTCCGCCCGCGCTCCAGCTCGTCGGCGATGAGCTGCATCTTGACCCGCATGAGTTTATTGTCTGCCTGGGTCAGATGATAATCATAGGCCTTGCTCCACAGCCACAACGCCCCCAATGTCAGCCCCAGCCACCCCAATATCAGGAGCACCAAAGTCAACCCCGTCAGCTTGATCTTTTTGGATGCACCCGCCCGGGGCATAATGATTATGTCCACGCGGTCGCTCAAAAAGCGGTTGAAAGGGGAAAGCAACTTTTTGCCCATCCTTTCTATTCTACATAATAAAGGGGACCTTGCGGAGTGGGTTTTTTCAGCGGACGGGCCGGGGCCAAACCGCCCGGGGCCTATTGGCGTTTTTTGCCTTGGGGCTTACCGCGTGTGGCGGGGGATTTCTTTTCCGGCTTGACGCCATAAAAATCCAAAATGCCCTGATAGATCGTCTCGGCAAACAGTTCCCGTCCTTTTTCACTCATGACCAAGTCCTCTTGCTCCGGCAAAATCATATAGGCGTTTTCCACCAAAATACTGGGCAGCTCCGGCATGCGCGGGATGAACAGAATGTCATTAGCCAGCAGCCCGTTGTCCGGCAGGGGTATGCGGGCGTTAAACGCGCGGTACACGCTTTCGGCCAGTTTAAAACTGTGCGGATAGGTGTAATACACCGAATAGCCCCGCGGCGCGGCCAGCGGGTTGGCCGTCTCGGGCAGGGCATTGTGGTGCAGACTCACAAAAATATGCGCCTTTTCCCGCAAGGCCATTTGATAGCGGGCCGGCAGGCTCATTTGGTTTTGCCCGTGGCGGCTGAGCAGAACGGTGGCCCCGGCGGCCTCCAGCTTGGGTTTTAATACTTCCGCCAAAGCCAAATTGGCCTCGTATTCCAAATAGCCCGACGGGCTGACTAATCCGTCGTAGGGGGGCTTGCGTTTGGGGCTGTGTCCGGCGTCTATCAAAATGCGCGCGCCGGCCAAGGGACGCCCCGGCTGCGGGGTCTGTACCGGGCGGTGGCGCAGCTCCAGCACAAAATCGTGGTTTTCATAGCGGTAGGCATGGCCCCATAAGGGGGCGTCCTCTTTTAAGTACAAGATAAATTTAATCATGCCGTCTTGCGGGGCAGTCCATTCCAAGCGGTCTAAAAGAGGACCGGAGGCGTCAAAATTGAAGTTTTCCTCAAATACCGGGGTGTAATAAAAGGTTACTTCCAGGCGGTTGGTAAACTCTTGGATAGATACGGGCACCTGTTTCTGCGCGGCAAAACGCACTTGGGTTTGCTCCTGCGTCGGGGTTATATGCACATCGCGCAATTGGTTTTCCTCATAGGAGCGGGGGGAAAAGAACTCCAGCTTTTTCTCCTCCAGCCAAGCGTTTTCTCCGTTACCCAGCCGCAGGCGGTACAAACCGTTGTCGCGCCCGTCCACCAACACCTCGCCGAAGGCACGGTAAAAGGGATATAAACTGCCCTGGTGGACCGGGAGTTGGCGCAATTTGACGCCCGGGTCCGTTACGCGCGCCGGGCGCAGCGGTTCTTGGACGTCTAGTATTTTCAGCCGTTCCGGGGCGGTGATTTTTGCCTTGCTGCGGCTGGGTTCGTGGATAAGAGTGTAGGTAATTTTGGCACTGCGGGGTTTTTCGTTTTCCCGCACGAGGAATTTTCCGCGGTAAAGCCCCGGGGTGCGCGCGTCCTCCTTCAAATCAATATGCTTGCCGCCTTGGAGGCCGTGCACCCGGGCCCATGCGCGGGCCCCCGGCGTACCGCGTGCGGACAGGTTTATCACATCGCCGGGCATCGCCCACAGGGGTTTGGAAGGGTAAATTTCTTGGCTGTCAAAGCGGGCTTTCCCCTCAAAATTTTTAAGAGGCGTACCGGGCACGAGCACATGGCGCACGGCCTGATAGGTTTCCCCTTCGCTTTGGGCGCTTAGCAAAAAGGCAAACTCCCCTTGTTCCACCGGCAAATAAGTGATAAAGGTCCCGTTGGGTTGCACCGGAACGGATTGGCCGTTGATTTGCAGCGTGGGATTTTTTAAGAAAAGTTTGCCGAACAGATAAATGTTTTTGGCTCCGCGGGTAACGGTCATTTTTTCGTGGGGAAATTGCACCGTAATGGGGGCGTTTTGCCCGTGGGCCGGGGCTTGGGCGGGCAGGTAGGGGGCCACGGGGAGCGTTTCCCCGGCTTGGCCTATAACACAAAAAAACAGCGCCCAAACGCATAAAAGTATTCTTTTCATAGCATAAAAATGATAACATAAATCTATGACCACGCGCGAGGACATCGTCCGTTTCTTAAATGAGTATTTGCAGGTTGCGTCCGTGCCCGATGCCAGCCACAACGGCTTGCAGGTGCAAGGGCGCGACGCGGTGCGCAAAATTGTTTTTGGCGTATCGGCCAGCCTGGAGTTGTTTCAACGGGCGGCGCAGGCCGGAGCGGATATGATTATTGTGCATCATGGCCTGTTGTGGGGCAAGGAACAGCCGCTGACGGGGCTGTTTGGCCGCCGGGTGGGGTTTCTGTTTCAAAAACAAATCAGCCTGCTGGGGTATCATTTGCCCTTAGACAAGCACCCGGTTATCGGGCACAATGCGCTGCTGCTAAAGGCCTTGCACGCGCAAAACGTCCGGCCCTTTGCCTCGTATCACGGGCAGGAAATCGGCTTTTGCGGGGAAATAACTCCTACCGCACTAGAGCCCTTGGTGCATACTTTAGAGGGCGTCTGCGCCAGCCAGGCCTTAGTCCTGCCGTTTGGGCCCCAGACGGTGCATACGGTGGGAGTGGTCAGCGGCGGCGGCTGGAGTATGCTTGGCGACGCGATAGACCAAAAGCTGGATCTGTTTATCACCGGCGTGCTGGACGAGCCCGTGCAAGAGCTTTGCCGCGAAGGGCGTATCCACTGCGTGGCGCTGGGGCATTACAATTCCGAAAAAATAGGCGTGCAGGCGCTCATGCGTTTGGTGCGCGCGCAATTTGAAGTGGAAACGGAATTTATAGACGTACAAAATCCAATTTAGGGGGGACTTTATGCAAAAACCCGAAGAACTGTTTAAAAATATTGACGCACAGCGCGATTACATCATTGATCTGCAAACCCAAATGACGGCCTGCCCGGCCATTACTCCGCATGAGGAGGGCGGCTTGGGCGAAACGGCCAAGGCCGCTGTGCTGCTCAAAGCCCTCAAGGCACTTCCATTTGACGAAATCAAAGTTTTGGAAATCAAGGACCCCAAATCCCCCACGGGCGTGCGCCCCAATATTATTGCCAAGTATTACGGTCAAAACCGCCAAAAAACCCTGTGGGTCATGGCGCATATGGACGTGGTGCCGCCGGGCGATTTAAAGATGTGGAAGACGGACCCGTACAAGGTGGTCGTTAAGGGCGATAAAATTTACGGCCGCGGCGTGGAGGACAACCAGCAGGGTTTGGTGTCGGGGCTGCTCGCCGTCAAGGCCATGATGGAGACGGGCGTCCGCCCGCCGGTCAACTATGCCTTGCTGCTCAATGCCGATGAAGAAGTGGGGAGTGATTACGGCATCGTGGCAGTGCTTAAAAAATACGGCAAAATGTTTGCAAAAGAGGACTCTTTCATTGTGCCCGACGGCGGCAATGCCAAAGGGGATATGGTGGAGATTGCCGAAAAAAATATGCTGTGGCTGAAGGTTATTACCACCGGAAAACAGACCCACGCTTCTACCCCGCAAAACGGCAACAATGCCTCTGTGGCGGCGTGCCACTTGGTGGTGGCCTTGCGCGATTTGTATAAGAAATTTAACAAAAAAGACCGCCTCTTTGACGTGCCCTACAGCGTCTTTGAGCCCACCAAGCGCGAAGCCAATGTGCCCAATGTCAACACCATTCCGGGGCGCGATGTGTTTTATTTGGATTGCCGCATTTTGCCTTGCTACACCAACCAGCAAGTTTTGGCCGAGGTGCTCAAGGCCGCCAAGGCAGTGGAAAAGAAATTTAAGGTTAAAATTACGGTGGAGGCCCTGATTTCCGAAGGGTCTAAACCGACGGACAAAAACGCGCCCATTGTCAAGGCGGTGGCGCAATGCGTAAAAACCGTGTACCGCAACCAACCCAAAGTGCAGGGCGTAGGCGGCGGCACGGTGGCGGCGTATTTGCGTAATGCCGGGTTTCCCGCGGTGGTGTTTTCTAAATTGGACGAAACCATGCACCAACCCAACGAGAATTCCAGCATCAAAAACACCATGGGCGACGCCAAAGTGTTTGCCATGGTGGCGATGAACTTGAAATAAGGTGCGCCTATGAAGAAAGGCTTTACAATGGTGGAAATCTTGGTCACGGTGGTGGTGTTTGCCCTGCTGGCCGGATTTACCGTGCCGAAGTTTATTTCGCTGGTGCATAAGGCGCGCGAGGGCAGCACCAAACACCAGCTGGTGCGCCTGCGTACGGCCATTGCCGCCTATTACGGCGAGAACCAAGGCACCTACCCCACAGACGATTTAAGTTCTCTGGTACCCAAGTATATAGAGGCTATTCCGCTGGCTCAGGTGCCCGGGCTCGCCCCCACCCGCCGGGTGACGGCCGGCTCCTACGAGGGCGCCTTTACCAAGACGGGCGGTTGGGCTTATGTCAATGACCCGGCGGACCCGCGCTTTGGCGATGTGTTTGTCAATACCGATAAAGAGGACAGCTACGGCAAAGCTTGGAATACACATTAAAAAGAGAGAGCCCCGCCCGCGCGGCGGGGGCTTTTTTGTACAGGAGACCCCATGGAAACGATGTTTTTGTTTTTTGCTGCTTTGTTTGGCTTGGTGATCGGTAGTTTTTTGAATGTTTGCATTTACCGCATCCCCCAAAACAAGTCTATTGTTTGGCCGGCGTCCTTTTGTCCCAAATGCGGCAAGCCGATTAAATTTTATGACAATATCCCCGTGCTGAGCTATCTTTTGCTGTGGGGCAAATGCCGCCAATGCAAGGCGCCGATTTCGTGCCAATACCCCTTGGTGGAGCTATTGACCGCGGCGCTGACAGTGTTGTTTGTGTGGCGTGGCGGGATAACTGGGTGGACGGCGGTGCAGTTGGTGACAGTATATTGCCTGATTACCTTGTCTGTGATTGATTGGGAGCTGATGATTATCCCGGACCGCTTTTCCTTGGGGCTGGTGGTGCTGGGGCTGGCGGTCAGCTGGTTCAATCCCAATTTTTCCGGCGGCGGTTGGAGCCGCTTTTTGGAGAGTTTGCTCGGCGCCGGAGTGGGTTTTTTGGGCACCTTGGGCGTGGCCCTGCTGGGCTATGTGATGTTTAAAAAAGAGGCCATGGGCGGCGGCGATGTCAAGTTGATGGGCGGTATCGGCGCGCTGTTGGGCTGGCCGGGGGTCATTACTACGGTGATTTTTGCTTCTGCCTTGGGGCTGGTTTATTCCGTGTTTTTGATGGTTTTCAAAGGCAAGGGCAAGGGCGACGCCATTCCGTTTGGGCCCTTTTTAAGTGCGGGGGCATTGATTAATTTATTCTACCTTATCCGCCCGGAGATGTTAGCCATACCGCTGTAAAGATCGTTCTATATCACAAAGGGATAAGATAAAAAGTCTTATCCCTTTTTATGTTAAGAAAACCCACTCTTATGAGTGGGCTTTCTTTTTAAAATGGTGGACCCGACGAAGACCCAACTTGCGACCTCCTCAGCCGCAACGGCACGGCAACGCGCCTGCCGCGGGTCCCATTTGTCCAACAAAAAACCCCGCTTGCGCGAGGTTTTTATTGTTCAAATGGTGGACCCGACGAAGACGTATGTTGCGACCTATGCGCCATTTCGGAAGCGAAACGCGCCTGCCATGGGCCCCCATTTGTCCAACAAAAAACCCCGCTTGCGCGAGGTTTTTATTGTTCAAAATGGTGGACCCGACAAGGATCGAACTTGCGACCTCCTGCATGCCATGCAGGCGCTCTCCCAGCTGAGCTACGGGCCCGTCTATGTATATAGTATAGCAATTTTTTAAGGTTTTGAAAAGTTTTTATTTTTTTCGTCGGCAAACACGCCCGCTACGGTGTTTTGTGCAGGCATTTTTTTACCGCGCCGCAGACTTGTTGCGGGGTGATTTTCCACAAACATTCATTGCGCTCAAACAACGGACAGCGGCTCATCCAATCCTTCCCAATATTCATACAATTGCGGCAATCCCCCGCGCGCAAATTGATATTGCGGGCATAGCCAAAATATTCCACCGGGGTCGGCCCGAACAAAACCACGGCTTGCGTGCCGGTTAAATTAGCCAGCTGTGTCATGCCGCTTTCACTGTCCACATGCAGCCGGGCCCCTTGCAGGACATAGGGCAGGTCGGCCACGGAGGTTTTGCCCACCAAACTGATGTCGGCAAAGTCAAACACGGTGCTGTTGCTGCCGCCCAGTTGCACCAGCAAAATATCCGGGAAGTCCTGCTTAAACAAGCGGGCAAATTCCTGCCAATGCGCCCGCGGCCAGCAGCGCGTGGCGGGGCGGCCGTGCAAATCGGTGTGGGTGTTGGTGCCGTCGTGAAAGGTAATGTATTTTTTGCCTTGCAGCCCCAAACGTTGTAAAACGGCCTGCATTTTTTGGGGGGACAGTTGAATCGGCGCGCGGTCGTTTTGCCCGACGGCAATCCCCGCCGTCAGCCCCATATTGGCAATACGGCAGGAACCGTACGCCACGCTGATTTTGGCCCACAAACCGTCCAGGTGCGGGGTGTTTTGCGTGATGATTTTCATCCGCTCTTGCAAGGCGCGGGCCCGCTGCAAGTCGGGCATCCATTTTGGAGCTAACTTTTGCAGGCGCGGCCAATCTGCATAATCAAAATAAAAGGCATGACAGCCCGACATGACCAAGTCATAATCGCGCGGGTCGTACTTGCGCGGGATGAAGCCGTCTATCAGCCCGTCGGAGAAAATCATTTCCACCACGCCTTGGCTGTCATAGCAAACGTAAATTTTGGCGGTGGGGAATTTTTCGCGCAAACGCGCAATAAACACGCGGGTCATGGCCACATCGCCAATCCCCCCGCGCACATGGACGAGCAGTTTTAAACGATCTTGCGGTTTGACCGCGGGCTTTTTGAATAAACGGCGGACAAAGAGCCGCACGGCTTTCTTGCAGGCGCGGCGTTTGAAATGAAAAATTTGTGCGGCCCGCACCACGGCACTGTCTTTGCCGTACAGGGCGGCCAATTCCTGCAGCTGCAATAAGGCTAAATGGAGTTCGTTTTCGCTCATGGGCATAGCTTTCCCCCGTAATTATGCTACAATTTTATCATATTCCATATAGCCTAGAGGATTTTATGACTAAAAAAAATGCTATTTTCTTTTCCTGTAACGAACGCTTTTTGTTTACCTTGTGCGTGGCGTTGATGAGCTTAAAGGAGCATAATGCCAAGTTGTTGCAAAATACCGACGTGCTGATTTACCAGCAGGGTTTTTCTGAAGAAGATAAGGCTTTTGTGAACCGTATTCTGCCCTGCAAATTTACGGAGTACAAATTTGCTGTGGAGACGGATTTTGACAATATCAATTTCAAGCATTTTACGCAGCTGACCTTTGCGCGTTACGAAATTTTTGATTTGTTGGACACCTACGCCAAGGTGCTTTATATAGATGTGGACGTAATGATCGGCGGGGACCTGTCATATATTTTTGAGCAATTCGGTTCCAAAGGCGGCGTTGCCATGTGCAAGGACACGCAAAAGGGGCTGACGCTGATTACCAAAAATTTTGTGAAACCCTTGCCGCAATACGATATGACCGTGCCGTGCTACAATGCCGGCGTAACGCTGTTTTGCGACAACATTCCCCACCGCCAAGAACTGCGCATGTGGTGCTATCACAAAACGGCCGAGTGGCTGGAGAATTTAGTCTGCCCGGACCAGGGCGTAGTCAATGTGATGCTGCAGGAATTTAACGTGCCCATAGAGGTGCTGCCGGATATTTGCAACTGCCTGCCGTCTAACCCCAAGTATTTGGACAAGGACTGCCACGAGGTGCTGATTTATCACTGCGCCGGCGGCGGGGTGCGTTTTTGGACATACACTTACAACGCCCCTTGGCAGAAATATTACCAGCAATATTTGGCCCTGGGCGGCCGTCCGCATACGGATAAGGAGCACCCTTGGTTAAAGCTCATCAAAAAGCACAATTGGCAGCGGTTTGACTTTTTTGAACGCTCGCCGGACCCGCAAATGCACCCCATGCGCTTTTTGAAATATTTATTGGCGTGGCCGTTTAAATATACGCGGCGCAAGTTACGCAAATAGTTTGTTGGATGAAAAAGCCCGGCTTCGCGCCGGGCTTTTTAACGCATAAAAACCCCGCCGTCGGGCGGGGTTTTGTACTTGTAAAGGACTTATTTTTTGTTGGCTCTTTCAAAGCGCAGGGTGTAGGTAATCATATCTGTTACCTCTGCCGGGCCGAAATACTGAATCGGGCCGGGGAATTGGTAACATTCGTTCAATGCCCATTGCTCGCGCTTTTTGGCAAACTGTTTAAACGGCTCGCCTTTCAGCTCCACCAAGGCCTTGCGGATGACGGGTTTGTCCTTGCCTTTGCGGCGTTCCATATTCATCATCATGGTCAAGGGGACGCCCCCGCATTGCCATTGGGCGGCCTTGCGGGTCAAATGACGCACGGAGGACAAATAGCCGTTGCAGCCATTGAGCGCCAACACCGCCGCATTGTAGCCCAGCGCATAGGTGTAGTTGGCGTCAAAGGAGGACGGCACCCCGCAGCGCCCTTCGTAACCGAAGAAGTGCGTAATCGTGGAGAATTTGCCGCTGTATTTGCCGGCTTTCTTTAAATCGGCCAGTTTGGCGCGCAGCATTTCCACCAGCAATTTTTCGGTTTCAATCAAGGACACCTGCACATTGCCGTGCGGATCGCGCTCCAGCATCAGCTGGGCGGCAATGCCCGCCGGCAGCGATTGCATCAAGGCCGCCAATTTGGCCGGCAGTTTAGAGAGGATAAAGGCTTTCTTTTCGTCAATTCCGCTCATTTTGGACAGTTCGGCTTCGTGTTCGGCCAACAGGTCGTTCAAGGCGGCGATGAGGGCCTTCATTTCCGGGATAAATTCAATCAGCCCTTCCGGCACCAGCACCACGCCGAAATTTTTGCCTTGTTTGGCGCGCGCCACGATGACGCCTGCCAAATAGTCAATGATTTGCTTGAGCGTCATTTTTTTGGCCAAGACTTCTTCCCCCACCAAAGTGACGTTGGGGTGGGTTTTGTGCGCTACTTCCAAGGTAATGTGCGAAGCACTGCGCCCCATCAAACGCACAAAGTGCCAATACTTGCGGGCGGAGTTGACGTCGCGGCAGATATTGCCCACCATTTCGGCGTAAATCTTGGTGGCGGTATCAAACCCGAAAGAGGTTTCAATTTGATCGTTTTTGAGGTCGCCGTCAATGGTTTTGGGCACGCCGATGACGCTGATGTCTGAGCCGTGCTGTTTAAAATATTCAGCCAGCACGCCGGCATTGGTGTTGGAGTCGTCCCCGCCCACGATGACCAACGCATTGACTTTGTTCTTCTTCAAATTTTCCAAGGCTTGGGCCAGCTGCTCCTCGGTTTCAATTTTCGTGCGGC
>CAVDMZ010000023.1:11650-13662 GCA_963610115.1 Duodenibacillus sp. | reverse complement strand
GCCTTATTGTTTTTGCTGTTCATTTTTTTGTTTTCTCGTCGTAGAAGTGGGCTCCTCTTTTTAAAACACTTGCCTAATGTTTTTTTTTTGCTAAATTTTGATTGTAGGGAAAATTTAACAAAAAAGGAAGGCAAGTATGAAAAACCGTTTTACGGGCCGTTTAGGCGGCTTTACGCTTATTGAATTGTTGGTCGTCGTTCTTATTATTGGCATACTTTCTGCCATTGCATTGCCTCAATACCGTGTGGCGGTGGCCAAGACGAAAGCGGTGCAACTGGTTACCTTAGTGCGCTCGGTCAAAGACGCGCAAGAGCGCTACTTTATGGCCAATGGCGAATACACCAAAGATTTTGACTCACTGGATGTGCAAATGCCTGCGGGGGGGTTCGTCAGCGGTTCAACTATGTATTATACGAGTAAAGGCTTTTATATAGGGATGGTCTCTACCTCTGATCCGAATTCAGTGTACGGTGGCCAAACCGATACGGACAGATTTACCTATCTGATGATGTTGGATCAGGCTCCCGCTTCTGCTTACGGGAAAATCACTTGTTATTCTTATGGCAGCAAGGTGGCGGAACAAGTGTGTGCCAGTATGGGCGGCACGGACCCGAAAACGGCCTGCGGCGGTACCTGCAAGATCTACAAGATAGAGTAAAATCCCCTCTCAAAAGCCCCGGGCGAACCCCCGGGGCTTTTGAGTGTAAGAACTAGAGTTTGCGGCGCTCAGTATTATGCACCAGGGCTCCCCAGTGGTATTCCTCACTGCTGAGCAACTCGCCATGTTCATCAAAGATTTGGCGCGCGCCTTCCAGCAGGCCGTCTACATAATATTCCACCAGCCGTTTGTGCCCGTTGGGGAAGAAACACACCCGTTCTCCGTCCAGCCGGCCATTTTTGTAATTTTCGCGGTACCACGCCGTCCCTTCCGGGAAGTACAATACCCGCAGGCCGGAGAGTTTGCCGTTTTCGTAATTTTCCTCGCACTCGGTTTTACCGTCCATATACAACACCTTGCGCGGGCCGGAAAGCTTGCCGTTTTTGTACACGGCTTGGATAAAGGTTTTTCCGTTGGGAAAAATAGCGCTCCACGGACCGTTTAGGGCCGCCTTTTGGTATTGCGCTTTAATTTCCAGGGGGCCTTCCATGGCATAGGTGTAGTATTGGGCGGGCCCTTGGCGCTGGCCCTGCACAAAATTTTCTTGTGCGATGATGCGGCCCTTTTCATCGTAATGTACCCGCGGCCCCTCTAACAGATTGTCTTTGTAGATGCCTTCGCTGCGCAGTTGGCCGTTGTCGTCAAATTCTTTAACGGGGCCGTCGGGGATGTCTCCCAGCAGCTCCAAGGAAGCGCCGTTGGCGGCCACGGTTTGCTCGGCCACTTCTTTGCCGTCTTTGTAAAAAGATTGCGTGGCTTTGTTGATTTTAACAATGGTCCCTTCGTAGTGCGGCTGGGGTTTGAGCTGCCGCTGCAGCTCGGCAATGGGGGTGCCGTGCATGGTGTAGTCTGCCAAGTCTATCAGGGCTCCAGCCTTGTAGGTCTCGGTGAAAGTTACCTTGCCGGTGGCCAAATCAATCACGTCCAACTGGCCGTCCAATTTGCCGTTTTTATAGTGTTTGACCGTTTGGGTGTTGACCTCTAATTCTATCACTTCTCCGTCGGGGCGTTGGCCTGCGGTATGGATGAGATTGTGGTCCTTATCCAAAAATTCCTTGGCTAAGGGAAGGGCCCGGTAATAGCTGCGGCTGTCCGGCGTTACAATGCAAAGGATTTTTTCTTTCATAGTTTCCTCTCTTTTACTTCATTTTACTATAAAGTCTCTGAATTTTGGCGGATTTTTTAAAACAGAAAGGGGCTTGACAGGGGGCTTTAGGTCTGCTAGGCTTTATATATACCGATTAGGGGGCTTTATGAGTGAAATAAATGTAACGGATGCCAATTTTGAGCAAGAAGTTTTACAGCATAAGGGAGTTGCCTTGGTGGACTTTTGGGCCACTTGGTGCGGGCCGTG
>CAVDMZ010000023.1:0-11640 GCA_963610115.1 Duodenibacillus sp. | reverse complement strand
GTGCCGGATGTTGGGGCCCGTGGTGGAGGAGCTGGCCGCCGAATATGCCGGCCGGGTCAAGGTATGCAAATTAAATACCGATGAGGGCGTCAATACCAGTGCCCAATATCACATTACCTCTATCCCCACGCTTATCTTTTTTAAAAATGGCGAAGTGGCGGGACAAACCGTAGGGCTGCAATCCAAGGCGGCCTTGCAGGAAAAATTAAATTCGCTGCTAGCCTAGGAGGCTTTATGAAACGGTGGTTGCTTTTAGGAGTGTTGGCTTTGGCTTGCCCTTTGGCGGCACAAAAGCCGTCCTCTTATGATGCGCCGGAGTTGCAGGTGCCGCAGGCGCTTTACGATGTGCTCCTTTCTGCCGCCCAAGAGGGAAACACAAATTTGACCGCGTCTTCGGAGCAGAGCCCGTCCAGTTCGCTGTTGGGAAATGACGACGTCAAAGGTTTTGTCGTGATTGAAGTGGGGTTTCCGGGTTGCGCCCCGTGCAGCCGTTTGTTGGCGGATTTGAAACGTAAAAATGAACAGGGCCAATCCTTAGTGGATCTTTGGAAGTCCCAAGGAATCCGCTTTTACCAGTTGGAGGGAGCCCGGGATTTGAATTTGGCCAAAAAGGGACAACCCAGCCTTTGTGAAGCCCTGGGCATTCAGTCTTTTCCTCATCTGTTGCTGGTCAAGGATGGCCGCTTGCAGGGGGTTATGAAGGGATATCCTTCCGAACCGGAGGAACGCGCCCAAAAGAAAGCCGAAATAGAAAAGACGGTCAAAGAATTAAATAAATAAGTTTTGAAACGGCCCGCGCCGGGGGGGCGGGCCGAACCTTTCTATGAATACGCCTGCCCAACCGCCTTTATTTTTAATTGACGCACACGGCTTTTTACACCGCAATTACCACGCGCTGCCCAAACTGACTACCTCGTCGGGGCAAGAGGTGGGGGCGTTGTATGGGTTTGTGCGCTGGCTTATTAAACTGCTCAACGAAAAAAAACCGGCCTATGTGGCGGTGTGTTTTGATTCCCCCGGAGGATGTGCCCGGCGAAAGAAATTATTGCCCACTTACAAAGCCAACCGCAAAAAACCCGACGACGCACTGGTCAGCCAGCTTGATTTGGCGCGGGACATGGTGCGGGATTTGGGGCTGGCCATGGTGGCCCAAAACGGTATTGAGGCAGACGATTTAATGGCCTTTTTGGCCCTACAGGCGCAAAAGCAAAACCAGCCCAGCGTGCTGGTTACTGCAGATAAAGACGTTTACCAGTTTTTAAGTCCGCTGATTTCCATTTGGCCCGCCGGAGGCAAGGAGGGCTTGAAAGGCCCGCAGGCCGCGGTGGAAAAATTTGGGGTGGAAAAAGATTTCCTGCCGGACTATTTTGCCATTGTGGGCGATGCTTCCGATAATGTGCCCGGGGTGTTGGGGGTGGGGCCCAAAAGCGCGGTGGAACTCATTCACACCTTTGGACATTTAGAAGATATTTTGCGCGCGGCGCAAAACGACGACCCCCGCATGAAACCCGCCTTGGCCAAAAAATTGCGCGAGCACGAGGGAAATGCCCTGCTGTCTAAACAGTTGGTCGTGCTGGATCCGGCATTGGATATGCCCTTTTCCCTGCAGGATTACCAAGTCCGCACGCCCGACCCGGCCCGCTTGGCAGAAATGTTTGAGCGGTATGAATTTAAAAATTTGTTGGACCAGTTTCCTGCTCCGGCCCCCGCGGCGCAAACGGGTTTGTTTTCGCCGGCTGCAGCCCCCTTGCCGTTAAAGGATATCTTGCGTGCGGCGGCTTCGGCCCCGGCCGTGTTTTTATATACCGAGGAGGAGCAGCTGCTGGTTTCGGTATCGGAGCAGCAGTACGCTTTACTGGCCCTGGAGCAGCTGGAGCCTTGGGACGGGGCCGTTTTGAAGGAAATTGTCCTCAATGACCAAATTCTTAAAATCGGCTACGATTTAAAATTTACCTTGCGGGAATTGAAGATAGATTTGCAGGACCACCCGTTGCACTGTTTTGACGGACGCTTGGCGCGCTATGTACTGGACCCGTCGGGTGATTTGAGCCCGGCCGGGGCCATTGCCCATTATTTTTCCGCCTTGGTCAATCCGGAGGATGTTTCAGCGCGTTTGCCCTTGTACAACCGCTATATTTTTAAATTAAAGGATAAACTGCAGGACGAACTGCGCGCCAAAGGCATGTGGGAGTTGTACCAAAATTTGGAGCTGCCCTTGATGCAGGTGCTTTTGGAAATGGAAGCGGCCGGAATGAAGGTGGATTGCGCTTGGCTGGAGAGTTTTAAGGTTTTGTTGGAAAGAGAAATGGCCCAGCTGCAAGCCCAAATAGACCAAACCGCCGGTCAGCCTGTGAATATCAATTCTCCCCGCCAACTGGGGCAGCTGCTCTTTGAACAGCTGCACCTTCCCCCGGTCAAAAAAACCAAGACGGGCTACTCCACCGATGAAGAAGTGCTGGCGCAAATTGCCCCGCTGCACCCGGTGGCCCAACAGATTTTAGACTACCGTTCCAATGCCAAGCTCAAGGGCACTTATGTGGAAAACCTGTTGCTCATGGCAGATGAAAACGGACGCGTACATTCTTATTTGGACCAGACCGGCACGGTAACGGGCCGCTTGTCCAGCTCCGCCCCCAATTTGCAAAACATTCCCGTCCGCACCGAGAAGGGCCGCCAGTTGCGCCGTGCCTTTTGCGCCGAAGAAGGGCAGGTCCTGCTCAGCGTGGACTATTCCCAAATTGATCTGCGCGTACTGGCGCACGAGAGCAATGACCCGGTCTTGGTGCAGGCCTTTTTAGACGGCGGGGATATTCATTTGCAGACGGCTTCACAGATTTTTGGCGTTCTGCCGCTGTTGGTAACCGATGAAATGCGCTCTAGCGCCAAGGCTATTAATTTTGGTATTATTTATGGGCAGGGTCCGCTGGGCCTTTCCCAGGCGCTTCATATCCCGTTGCGCCAAGCCAAAGAATATATAGACCAGTATTTTCATCATTTCCAAGGGGTGCGCCGCTGGATAGACGAAAATATCGTCAAGGCCCGCCAAAACGGTTTTGTCAAAACGATGTTCGGGCATGTGCGTTATTTACCGGAGTTTAATATGGGCGTGGGGTCTATGGCCTCCTTTGCCCAGCGTGCGGCCATTAACACCATTGTGCAGGGCGGTTCGGCCGATATTATCAAAAAGGCCATGATAGACATTGACGCCTCTTTGCGCAAGAGCCCGGCCCGGATGATTATGCAGGTGCACGACGAGCTGATTTTTGAAGTGCCGGAAAAACAATTAAATGAGTACGCCGCGTCCATCAAAAACCAAATGCAAAACGCGGTGAAACTGCGGGTGCCCCTGTTGGTCAGTGCCAAGGCGGGGCCCGACTGGTACGAACTTAAAAAATTACCTTAATTTCCCATGAATTTTAAAAAATTTTCTTGCTGCGTGCTGGGTTTAACAGGCGGTATTTTGTGCGGCAAAAGTGCGGCCTTGGCGGCGTTTAAAAAATGCGGGGCTTTTACGCTTTCGTGCGATGAAATCGCCCGGGAGGTTTTTGCCCGGCCGTCCGTGCAAAAGAAAATCCAGGCCGCTTTCGGCGTCACGGAGCGTGCGCCGCTGGCCCAAAAGGTGTTCGCCTCCGCCCGTTTGCGTAAGCAGCTGGAGGCCTTGCTCCACCCGCTGATTTTGCGGGAAGTGTCCCGGCGGCTAAAGACCTGTTCCGCCCCCGTGGCCGTAGTGGAGACGCCGCTTTTGTTTGAGGCGGGGCAGGGGGAGGCTTTTGACCTGACCCTTTGTGTGGCCGCGCCGCAGCGGGTGTTGGCTGCGCGGGCCAAAAAACGCGGGCTGAGCCCGGCCGATTTTTTAAAAAGAAGTAAAGCACAATGGAGCCAGCAGCAAAAGGCCGCCGCGGCTGATCTTTGTCTGCTCAATGACGGTCCCCTTTCGGCGCTGGAGGGGAAGGTCCAAAATTTATACCGCGCCATGATCCGAATTTATCAAGCCAAGTAAGGAGTTTGTATGTCAGACCATCTATTGCAGGACAAACCCGCCAAAACCCAGGCGGCCAAAACCACGGGAAAAACCGAGTACCACGCTGCCGAAAGACCGGCCCGCGTGCCGCGTCATGTGATGCAAAAAACGGGCAATGCGTCCGCGCCGTACGCTCCGCAGCCGGCACAACGCCAGCCCAACGGGGCCAAGCCCATGGACGCCCGGGAACTCAATAAGCTCAGCATTGCCGAGCTGACCAAGCTGGCCGTCAATTACAATATTGAGGATATTTCCGGCTTGCGCAAGGCCGCGCTGATTGGCAAAATCGTGGCAATTCAAGCCAAGCAAAACGGCTCCGTTTACGGCGGGGGCGTGCTGGAAATTTTGCCCGACGGGTTCGGGTTTTTGCGCTCTGAGGAAAACAATTATTTGGCCGGGCCGGAGGATATTTATGTTTCTCCGTCGCAGATTAAGCGTTTTGGTTTGCGCAAGGGCGATACCATAGAGGGGCTCATCCGCCCGCCCAAAGAGGGAGAGCGCTTTTTTGCCATGCTGCAGGTGCAGAAGGTCAACGGGCTGGATTCGGACCAGGTGTACAACCGTCCCTTGTTTGAAAACCTGACCCCGCTGCATCCCAATCACCGTTTCACGCTGGAAATAGATAAAAACTCGCTGACCCAGCGTGTCATTGATTTGATGGCGCCGATTGGCAAAGGGCAGCGCGCGCTGATTGTAGCCGCGCCAAAGACCGGTAAGACCATGATTATGCAGGCCATTGCCCATTCGCTGGCCGCCAATCACAAGGACGTGGTGCTGATGGTCCTGCTGATTGACGAACGCCCCGAGGAAGTAACCGATATGGCCCGCAGTGTCAAAGGGGAAGTAATTGCCTCTACCTTTGACGAGCCGGCCGAACGCCATGTACAAGTGGCCGAAATGGTCATAGAAAAAGCCAAACGCTTGGCCGAAATGGGCAAAGACGTGGTCATTTTGTTAGACTCCATTACCCGCTTGGCCCGCGCTTACAACACGGTGGCCCCGTCATCCGGCCGCGTGCTGACGGGTGGCTTGGAGGCGACCTCCCTGCAAAAGCCCAAACGCTTTTTGGGTGCGGCGCGCAATTTGGAGGAGGGCGGTTCCTTGACCATTATTGCCAGTGCGCTGGTGGAAACCGGAAGCCGCATGGACGAGGTGATTTTTGAAGAGTTCAAGGGCACCGGCAACAGTGAATTGTGCCTGGACCGCAAGCTCTCCGAGCGGCGCATCTTCCCGGCGGTGGACATCAACCGCAGCTCCACCCGCAAGGAAAACCTGCTGCTGAGCGAGGACGAATTGAACAAAATGTGGATTATCCGCAAGGTGCTGGCTCCGTTGAGCAGCGTAGATGCGATGACCTTGCTGTTGGACAAATTGTCCTCCACCAAGTCCAATAAAGACTTTTTGAAACAAATGGAAGTGAACGCTTTTTAGGCGTAAAAAAGGGGGAAAGAAAAAGATTTTTGTTCCCTTTCCCCTGTTAATTATGGTAAAATAAACAAGAAGGCGTTTTTGCCTGTACCATTTTTAGAGGAAAATAAAATGAAAGAGAAAATACATCCGAAATATGAATTTGTTGAAGCGGTTTGCGCTTGCGGCAACAAATTTATGACCCGCTCCACCGTCAAAACTTTGAAATTGGACATTTGCGCTGCTTGCCATCCGTTCTTTACCGGCAAACAGAAACTGTTAGACACCGAAGGCCGTGTGGAAAAGTTCAACAAACGTTTTGCGGCTACATCCGGCAAAACCGTTGCGCGCAAGCCGAAAACGGAAGTCAAAGCCAAGAGCAAATTGGCCAACAAGGCCGTACTGAAGAAAGCCGCCTCGGCCAAAAAGGCCCCCAAGGCGGTTGCCCCGGTCAAAAAAGCCGCGGCCAAACCCGAAGCAAAAGCCACCGCCAAAGCCGGCAAATAGCTACGCTCTTTAGAAAAACAGACTCTCGCGCATCGGGGGTCTGTTTTTTGTTATATTTTTATATCCCAAGGATTTGTTTATGATGGACACCGCTAAATACACTGCCGAATATTTAAGTTTGGAAAAAGAATTGATGAGCGGCTCCTTGTCGCCCAAGGAGCTGACGGAAAAGTCCAAACGCCACGCCTTTTTAAAACCGATTATTGAAAAGGAAAATGAAATCAATGCCCTTCTCAAAGCCATAGAGGGCGACAAAGCCCTCATCAAGGACGGCTCAGACAAAGAAATGGCGGCTTTGGCGGCCGAGGAATTGGCGGAGCTGGAGGCCCAACTGCCCGCGCTGGAGCAGGAGCTGCGCGTGCTGGTTATCCCGCCCGACCCGAATGATTCCAAAAGCATTTATTTAGAAATCCGTCCCGGGGCCGGGGGCGAAGAATCGGCCCTGTTCGCCGCCGAGCTGCTGCGTGTGTACCAACATTTTGCTGATGCGCGCGGGTGGAAAACGGAGCTTTTGGAATACACGCCTACGGGGTTGAAGGGGTGCAAATACGTCAGCATGTTTATTAAAGGGGAAGGGGCCTATTCGTGGCTGCGCGACGAGGCAGGCACCCACCGTGTGCAGCGCGTGCCCGATACGGAAACCTCCGGCCGCGTGCATACCTCTACCGTGACGGTGGCCATTATGCCCGAGGCGCAGGACATTGACATTGAAATCAAGCCCGAGGATTTGGAGCTGGAAACCTGCCGCAGTGGCGGCGCGGGCGGGCAGAATGTGAACAAGGTGGAAACGGCTGTGCGCATTATTCACAAGCCGACCGGGGTGGTGGTGTCTTGCCGCGAGGAGCGCAGCCAAGGCAAAAACCGCGAAAAAGCCATGGCTATGTTGAAGGCCAAACTTTACCAAATAGAAGAAGAAAAACGCAACAAGGAAATTTACGATGCGCGCAAAAGCCAGGTGGGCACCGGAGACCGCAGTGAAAAAATCCGCACCTACAACTTTCCCCAAAGCCGCGTAACCGATCACCGCGTGGATAAAAACTACCACAACCTGACCGAAATTATGCAGGGCGACATTACAGAAATTTTAGAGGATTTGCGCAAACGGCGTGTGGAAGAGAAATTGAAAAATTTGCAACTGTAAGGTAGAATGAAAGTATGAAAAAAATTCCTGCCGTTCAAACTTTGCATCATATTCTTATTTTGCGGGGAGAGGGCTCCCTGGGCGACGCCGTTTTGTCTTCGGCGTGTTACCGCGAAATAAAAAAAGCCAATCCGCAAATTAAAATTACCGTAGCTTGTTTCGGCTCGGCCTATGAATACTTTTTGCATTATCCTTATGTAGATGAAGTGTTCAAACTGCCCATCCGCCGGATTATCCGCCCCAATCAGCGCTGGGTCAGCTTGATTTTGGCCGCGCTGAAACTGCGCAAGCGGCATTTTGATTTGGTGCTGGACTCCTCTTACAAACCCTTTTGGAATTGGCGGCTGTTTAAGAAAATAGCAGGGGGGGGGCGCGTGCTTGACAATTATACCAGCCCTGTACAACCTTTCGGAGCCCCCTCCGGCCACTCCAGCGAACACGAAGCGGCTATTCTGAAACTCTTGGGTATTGCCGATCCCAACCCCGCCTATGAGTTGCCCGTTCCCGCCGATACCCAACAGGCGGTGGCCCTGTGGCTTGCCCGGCAAAAATGTTTCCGTTATCTCTTGCTCAATCCGTCTGGCTCCGTGGCGGCACGGTCTTTTCGCGCAGAGACCTTGCGGGAGCTTTGCGCGGCCTTGCGGCGGCTGCGGCTGCCCTTTGTGGTGCCGGCCATGGCCTCTAAGGCAGAAGAACTGCGAAAGATTTTTTCCAATGAAAAGGATGTTTTTGTCAAGCAGACCGACAACGTTTTTGAGTTGTTTGAACTGGTACGCCGCAGCGTGGCCGTCCTCACGCCGGACACGTCCGTGGTGCATATTGCCACTGGGTTTGAAAGGCCTACCTTGGCCTTTTACAATGCCCTCTGCACCTATAATGCGCCCCACAACCCCAAAGCGGCGGTGCTGGAAACCGACCCCGCTGATGTGAATGTCTTTGATTGGTGGCATTTGGAGCGGCGCATAGACGAATTGCAAAAATGGCTATGACCCCGTTCACCCGCGCACAACTTTTAGCCCAAGCCGCGGAGCAGCTATCCGCCGTTCCCACGCCGCAGCCGCGTGCAGAGGCGGAATTTTTATTGGCGGCGGCGCTGGGCCTGACGCGCACGCGGCTGTTGGCCTTTGCGCAGGAGCCGGTGGATGCGGCAGACGAACAAAAATTTTGGTCTTATATTGCCCAGAAAAAAGCCGGGTGGCCCGTGGCGTATATCACGGGGGAAACAGATTTTTGCGGTTTAACCTTGCACAGCGACGCGCGGGCTTTGGCTCCGCGCCCGGAGACGGAGGAATTGGCGCAGTATTGCACCCGTTTGTTTGAACGAGGGGCCGATCCGGCGGTGCTGGATGTATGCACGGGCAGTGGCTGTTTGGCCTTGGCCTTGGCGGCCCACTTTCCGCGGGCGCGGGTAACGGGGACTGACCTTTCTCCGCAGGCTTTGGCCTTGGCGGCGGAAAACGCCCGCCGGACTAAATTGCAAGAGCGCGTACAATGGCTGCAAAGCGATTTGTTTGAAAATGTCAGCGGTACTTTTGATTTGATTGTTTCCAATCCGCCCTATATTCCCACGGCCGAAATCGCCGCTTTAAGCGCTGAAGTGCGCCATGAACCGCGCTTGGCTTTGGACGGCGGGGCCGACGGACTGGATTTGGTGCGCCGTATTGTGGCGCTGGCGGCGGATTATTTAAATCCGCACGGGACCTTGGCCCTGGAAATCGGACAAGAGGAAGCGCCGGCCGTGTGCGGCTTGTTTGACGCAAGGCAATGGGAAGGCGGCGTGAAGAAAGATTTTGCCGGGGTGGACCGTTTTGTGTTTGCCCGCCGTAAATTTTAAAAAAGGAGCGTGTTATGGATCGTTTTTTAGTGGAAGGAGGCCGGAGCTTAAAGGGGGCGGTTACCGTTAGCGGCAGTAAAAACGCTTGTTTGCCGATTTTGGTGGCATCCCTGCTGACCGATGAGCCGTTTGTACTGCACCGCGTGCCCAATTTGCGTGATGTGCGCACCACGCTGAAGATTTTGCAGGCCTTGGGTAAAAAAGTGCAGTACCAAAACGGCACCGTAACCCTTTGGGCCGACGGGGCCTTAAAAAATACCTTGCCCTATGAACTGGTCAAACAAATGCGCGCCAGTTTTTGGGTGGCCGGACCCTTGCTTTCCCGTTTTAAACAGGCGGTTATTCCGCTGCCGGGAGGGTGTGCCTTGGGCGCGCGTCCGGTGGACATTCACTTAAAGGGTTTTGAGCGTTTGGGCGCGCACTGCACCACCCGGCAGGGCAATGTGGTGCTCTCTGCCCCGGCCTTGCACCCGGCCCGGATTACTTTGCGTTTCCCCAGTGTGGGCGCGACGCAAAACTTGATGATGTGCGCCGCGCTCATCCCCGGGGAAACCGTGTTGGAAAACGTGGCCAAGGAGCCGGAAATTGAGGATCTTTCTGCGGTGTTGCGCCAAATGGGCGCAGAGGTCTGCTCCGATGAAAAAGGACGCCTGATTGTATGCGGACGGCAAACCTTGCACGGCGTGGAACACACCGTAGTGGCGGACCGCATTGAAAGCGGCAGTTATATGCTGGCCGCCGCCGCTACGCGCGGCGATGTGCGGGTAGAAGGTTGTGTGCCGGAGCACAACGGCATGTTGCTAGATTGTCTGCAAGAGGCGGGCGTGCCGCTGGAAATCGGCCCGGACTATGTGCATGTCAAACCGTATGACACCCCGCTGAAACCCTTGCGCATTAAAACCGCGCCGTACCCCGGGTTTGCCACGGATTTGCAAGCCCCGTGGATGGCCCTGATGACCCTGTGCAGCGGTACGGCGGAAGTGGATGAGGATATTTTTGAGAACCGCTTTATGCACGCGCCGGAGCTGGTGCGTATGGGGGCCGATATTCTTACTGAAAAGAGCCTTGCCCGCATTACCGGGGTTGCGCGTTTGTCCGGGGCGCATGTTATGGCGTCGGATTTGCGCGGCGGGTTTGCCTTGCTGATGGCCGGGCTGTGCGCCTGCGGCGTAACGGAAATTGAACGCGTCTATCACATAGACCGAGGCTATGAAAACCCGGAGGGGAAACTCAATGCCTTGGGGGCCAAGGTAACTCGCTATAACCCCGATAAAGATGACTTTTAAAACGGTTTGGGCGGAACTGCTGCGCCGCCAGGGCCCGGGCTATGGGGCCGGTTTGGACGCTTTGGCGCGCGTATTGGAGCGGCTGGGGCGTCCGCAAGATCGGTTCACCGTCTTGCAAGTGGCCGGCACCAACGGCAAGGGCAGCGTCTGTTATTTGGCGGCGCAAGCCTTGCAGCAGGCCGGATACAAAACCGGGCTGTTTCTCTCCCCGCATTTAATTTCGCCGTGTGAACGGATGCGTGTCAACGGCCAACTCATCTCCCGCCCGGCCCTGGCCCGCGCCGTGCAAGCCGTGTTGCAGGAGGAAGAAACTCCCCTTAATTTTTTTGAAGTTTTAACGGCAGCCGCCCTGCTGTATTTTGCCCGGCAGGGAGTGGATTTTGCCGTGCTGGAAACCGGTTTGGGCGGCCGCAAGGACCCCACCACCGTTTGCACCCCGGCCGCGTGCGTGATTACCTCCATCGGCAAGGACCACTGCCAACAGTTGGGCCATACTTTGGCGCAGATTGCCCAAGAGAAAGCCGGTATTATAAAACCCGGCGTGCCGGTGTTTTGCGGCGTGTGTCCGCCCGCGGCCTTGCGGGAAATCAAAAAGCAGGCCCGGCGGCAACACGCCCCGTTTATTTATGTGCCGGAGCAGCCTGTTTTTACCCTGGCGCGGGTGGATTGGCCGCGGCGGCGTTTGCTTTTGCAAAAGCGGTCCCGCCTTTGGCCGCTGGCTTTGTTGGGGGAAAAACAAGCCGCCAACGCGGATTTGGTGTATCAAACCTTGCGTTTTTTGGGGGTGGGAGATCCTGCCTTAAAAAAAGCCTTTGCGGCGTTGCGGGTGCCGTGCCGTTTTGAGGTGCTTGGCAAGGGGAAAAATACGTTTATCTTAGATGGGGCACATAATCCCCCGGCGGTGGAGGGGTTTGTCCGTTTTTTTGCCCAAAGTCCATGGGCGCAGAATGCCGCGCTGGTGTGTGGCTTTATGCAGGACAAAGACTATCCCCGTATGTTGCGCGTTTTGGTCCCGCACTTTCAGGCTTTGTTTATCACGCAGCCGCCGGGCCCGCGCGCGGCTGCCGTGGCGGCGTTACGGGCGGCCTTGCCGCGGGGGGTGCAGGTATTTTCTTATGCAGATCCCGCTCAGGCGCTGCGTGCCGCGGCGCGGGCGTATCCCCATGTGGCGGTGTGCGGGTCCTTTTATTTGGCGGGAGAGCTGCGTGCGTGCCTAGGAAAAGGATTGACAGAGCCCTCCGATTGTGATTAAATTTAGTATATCCCTTTTTCGGCGGAAACAGACATGGACAATAATCAACTGGACGGACAGACGGACTTGGCGCGTTTTTTAGAGAAATTTAACCAAAATGCTCCGGCGGCGGGGCCCTCTTTGGCCCTCCCGGCCGAGCCGGCGAAGTCCCCGCTTCCTTCCGCGGCCAAGCAGGAGCAGTACAACCAATCC
>CAVDMZ010000022.1:0-13837 GCA_963610115.1 Duodenibacillus sp. | reverse complement strand
CGCGGCTTTACGCTGATTGAATTATTAGTTGTTGTCCTCATTATCGGCATACTATCCGCTATCGCCTTGCCGCAGTATCAGTACGCCGTGGATCGGGCGCGGCTGTCAGAGGCGTTTATTTTGGCCAAACACCTCAAGGACGCGGAGGAAATATACCGCATGGCTAATGGCGTTTACACCAATTCTTTTGAGGAACTGGGGGTGCAAATCCCTGCGGGGTATCGGGCAGGGACTGAGGGTGGCCAGCCAATTTGGCGGAATGAATATTTTTCCATTAGCCTTTTGCAAGATGTGGACCGGGTTTTGGTTGTGATGAGCAAAAACGCCACTCCTTATTTGTCTTCGAGTCTTTACTTAGACAGTAGGGGCGGCGGGAGAAACTGTTGCTCATACGCCAGCAGCAATTATGAGGCGGACCGCTTGTGCAAAAGTTTAGGCGGCAGCGGTGCAGGCCGCGCCGCATGTGTGACCGGAGGGAGTTCCACCTGCCGTTGCTTTTCTATCCCTTAACCACAAAAGACCCGCACCCCAAAGTGCGGGTCTTTTAGGCTCTAAATCCAGCTAAATAGCCATTAAACAAATGCCGTGCCGGTCGGCTAAAGCGACCACCTCTTCCAAATCCAGTACGAGGGTCTTTTCCGCCTCAAAAGCCAACAGCTTAAACCCGGCATCCACCAAGGCTTGCAGCGTACCTTTGCCGATGACGGGCAGATCAAAGCGGTCGTCTTGGTTGGGGCGGGCCACCTTCACCACGGCCACGCAACTCTTTTTTTCTGCGGAGTTTTGATACAATTCCCCGGCGCGGCGGATGCACGCGTCGGTGCCTTCCATACCTTCCACGGCGAGGACGGCGTTTTGGCTGACCACGCAAGTCAGGCCGATGTCCAGCCCGGCCACGGCTTTGGCAATTTGAAAACCGTAGGCGGCTATGCGCTTTTCTTCCCCGGTGGGCTGCCGGCGCGTGAGCACGCTTTTTGCAGGCATAAAATGCTCTAAATACAGCGCGGAACTGACAAATTCTATCTCTTCTTTTTTAAACTCTTCAATCACGCGCGAAAGCACATGTTTGGTCTGCATGGACTTGAGCGAGGCCAAAAATTTGGCCCCGCGCAAATCCGGCATTAAGTTGGTAAAGATAGACGTGTGTTGCACACGCCCGGCCATGAGCACGCGGTGCACGCCGTGCTCTTTAAAGAATTTAATCGCACCGCCCAGCTGCCCCAGGCGCAGGGCTTGATAGACCGTACAAAGGCCGCGGAAATCTTCCTCCCGCGCATTTCCCTTGGCTCCGGCGACAAACACCTCCACCCCCTTTTGGGTGGCTTGACGGGCAATATAGACGGGCATTTTGCCTTCGCCGGCAATAATGCCCAGTTTTTCATTCTTCATCGGCTTGGTTTATTTTGCGTTTGGCCGCGGTAATGCCGCGCTGGCTGGCTTTGCAAAAATCCAGCATTTCCTGCACGGCCGGAATCGGGTTTTCCGTTTCCAACCGCTTGATCGCGTCGGCCAATAGCATTTTAGAGCGGAACAACACCTTAAAGGCGTGTTTGACCGCCATAATTTCGTCGCGCTTCATGCCGGCGCGGCGCATACCCACAATGTTGAGCCCCACCAAGCGGGCGCGTTCGCCTTGCGCCGTGCAGAAGGGGGGGACGTCCTGCGGGGCCATGGTGCCGCCGGAGAGCATCGCCAGCCGCCCCAGCCGCACAAACTGGTGTACGCCCACCATGCCGGAGGTAATGACCCGGTCGGCGATGTGTACATGCCCGGCGATGCCGGTGCTGTTAGCCAAGATAATATGGCTGCCCAGCTGGCAATCATGCGCCACATGGGAGTTGGCCATGAGGAGGCACGCATTTGCAATGCGGGTGGGGGTATCTAAACGCGTGGAGCGGTGAATGGTTACACATTCGCGTATTTTATTGTAATTGCCTATGACCACCATGCTTTGCAGCTTGTCGTCATAAGACAAGTCTTGGGGTTTGACGCCGATAGAGGCGTGCGCAATAACTTCGTTCCCATCGCCCATGACCGTGTTCTCAATGAGGCAGAACGGTCCAATGCGGTTTTCTTTGCCCAACGTTACATTCGGGCCGATAACGGTATAAGGGCCGATGTAGGTAGATGGGTCAATTTTTGCACTGGGGTCAATGACGGCAGTGGGATGTATGCGAGTGTCAGACATTAAGGTTTTCTCCTAATATGAACGTCAGGTGCGCCTGCGTGCAGAGTTTGCCATGGACATACGCTTCCGCGTAAATGCGCGAGAGCTTGCCCAGGCGTAAAAACTGCACCGGCATATACAAAGTGTCCCCCGGAACGACCATCCCCCTGAATTTGGCATCCTCAATCCCCAAAAACAGCGGCAGGCCCTTGCCGTCCTTGTTGACGCGGTCCATCATGGCCCCGCCAAAGGCTTGGGAAATGCTTTCCAAAATCAGCACCCCCGGCATAATGGGTTTAGAAGGAAAATGTCCCTTGAAAAAATATTCTTCCCCCGTTACTTTTTTTACCCCGATGCAGGTCTTGCCTTCCTCTATAATGCGCACCTCATCCACCAGCAAAAACGGGTCGCGGTGGGGAATAGAGCGTTGGATATCCTCCCGGTTTAAGACCCGCAAAACGGGCTGCTCCAGCAGCGGGGCTAAGGACGGATGTTTCTCTTTCATTTTTCCTCCGCATTGGCCAACAGCAGCCGCGCAAACAGCACATTGTGTTTGTGCCCGCCCATATGGCAGGTGATTTTAAACGGCGGCAGACGTTTGCCCATGAGGGCAAAATCGCCGAGCAGATCCAAAATTTTATGCCGGACCAGCTCATCGCTGTAGCGCAGGGCGTTTAAATAGTTGTCTTTCCCTACGACGACAGCATTTTCCAAACTGCCGCCTTTGGCCAGCCCGTGGGCTTTTAAAAAGGCAAATTCCTCCTCAAAGCCAAAGGTGCGCGCGCGGGCGATTTGGTTGAGGTAATTTTCAGAGGTAAAGTCCAAGGTGTATTCTTGGCGGCCCACCAGCGGATGTTTGTGTTCATACACAAAGGTAATGCTTAGCTTCTCGGCCGGTTCGGCGCGGTACATAATTTTGCCAAAGGAATAGGCAACGGGCTGTTTGAGCAACAGCAGCGGCTGTTCTGCGTCCAGCTCCCGCAGGCCCGCCTCTTGCAGCGAGTGGGCAAAAATATCGGCAGAGCCGTCGGTAATCGGCGGTTCCGGGCCGTCCATTTCCACCAATACATCGGTAATGCCCAAGGCGTGCAGGGCCGAAAGCACATGCTCTACGGTGCAGACCTCGGCGGTGTCATTTTTTAAATTGGTACCGCGCAGGGTGGAGCCGACGTGGTAAACATCGGCCGGAATCGGCCGGGAGCCGGGCAAATCCACCCGGACAAAATGAATACCGTCCTGCGCCGGATGAAACGTCATCACAGATGCCGCCCCGGTGTGCAGTCCTATGCCGCTGACGCGAATGGTTTTTTGAAGGGTTTTTCTCATCATTATTTTTGCACCGCTTTTTTAAGAACCTTTAATTCTTTGTACAGCTCGGGCAGTTTGCCCTCTATGGCCATAATCTTTAAGGTGTCCTTCATCGGACGGGCCGGGGTGCCAAAGAAGGCTTGCCCCGCCGGGATGCCGGCCATAACGCCCGACTGGGCGCCGATTTGCACGCCGTCGCCAATGTGCAGGTGTCCTACAATGCCTACTTGCCCGGCCGCGACAACGCCGTTGCCTAAAGTCGTGGTTCCGGCGATACCCACTTGGGCGCACATAATGCAGCCTTGGCCCACCTTCACATTATGCGCAATTTGGACCAAGTTGTCCACCTTGGTATTGGCCCCGACTACGGTGTGGGCCAGCTTGGCGCGGTCCACGCAGCTGTTGGCCTGAATTTCCACATCGTCCTCCAAAATGACATTGCCGATTTGCGGAATTTTGTGGTGGCGGCCTTCGTGAAAGATAAAGCCAAAGCCGTCATTGCCAATTTTGGCCCCCGGCTGCAAAATGACGTGGTTCTTCAGTACGCAGTCCTCACGCACGACCACTTGCGGATATAAAATGCACCGCGCGCCGATTTGGGTGCGCTTGCCAATGTAGACTTGGGGAAAGATGACGGTATCGTCGCCAATGACTACCCCGTCCTCTATGACGCTGTAGGCCCCGACGGACACATTTTTTCCCAATTGGGCCGACGGGCTGATGACTGCGCTGGGATGAATGCCCGGGGTGTGCTTGGGCTGCTGGGCATCCCAATATTGCAGCAGCAGGGTAAAGGCCCATTCCGGGTTTTTGGCGTACAAGAAATTGGTTTTAACGGGCAAGTCCTTGCCTTGGGCCGCTTCCGGCACGAGGAGCGCGCCGACCGCAAAGCCCGGGGGAACCTCCAGGCCTTCCAAACGGCTTACATAGCAAATGCCATCAGGGCGGGGGGCCGTCAAATCGCAAAGGTGTTCAATGACAAAATTTTCATCTCCGGCCCACTGCGTTTGGGTAATTTGGGCCACTTCTTTAAGCGTTAATTTCATAAGTTCCTCCGGTCTTATTTTTTCCGGTACTTCTTGGATTTTTTAAGTCTGCTGACAAAATCTTTGGTGACGTTGACAGGCTGTTGCCCGTACAAAATTTCATCCTTGCGCACCACGGCACCGATATTGCGTTTCTTGGCGAAGGTCTTAATCTCTTGGTAAATGTCTTGCAAAATGGCCTTGACCTCCTCCCGTTCCAATTCCAAAATTTCTTCCCGGGTCTGATACTTATAATTATCAATAAAAAAGCTGCGCTCTGCAATAATTTTTTTGTTCGCCCCAATGCGTTCCGTTACATCGTCCAGCTTGGCGGGAGAGTTGAGCGGGCTGGTGGAGAGCAGCTCACATCCGGCAAAGGTCAGACGGTTGAGCACATTGCCCAAGGCCAAGCTGTCCGCCGTTTCCGGCACGCGGGGCAAGAGGGCTTGGTCGGTAACGATACGCTCATAAAACGGTTTGAGCTCGGCCAGCTGGCGCGTGAGCAGCTTATTTTCCGCCTTCAGCGCAGCGATGATGTCCTTGGCGTTTTGCACCTCGCGCTGTTTGGCCTTAATCTTTAAATCTATTTGCCGTTTGACGGCCTGCGTGCGCGGGTGTTCATTAAATGCAAGGTCAATGTCTATAAAGGCTACCGTCAGGCATTTTTTGGACGGATTGCCTATCCACTCTTCCTCTGCCTCCGGCGGCGGTGCGGGCTGTCCTGCGCTCCCGTCGGCCGGGGCCGGCTGCGCCTGCTTTTGTTCGTCAAAGGCTTGCTGTTTGGCCTGTTCGGAGAGTTTAATCTCTCCCTCCGCCGTGTTTTCATGCGCCGGGGCCTGCATGGGGGGCGGCGTTTGGTTCTGCGCCTTAATGGCGGCCACCACGGCCTGCTCCTGCTGCGTCAGGGCCGGACTGTCCTGCGCCCTTGCAGGGGCGGCCCAAAAACAAGCGATACTAAAAATCCAAAGAAACTTGCGCATAGATACCCCTACATCATATTTGAAATATTGAAGTAGAAATGCGAACGGTCTTCATTGGTCTTGTGGTTCAGCCCGTACCCCCAGTCTATGCGGATGGGCAAGGACGGGGTGGTCAGGCGCAGGCCCACGCCCACGCCCATTTTAAACTGTTTATAATCCGGACCAAACGAAAAATCTACATCGTCAAAATGGTTCCACGAGTTGCCGATATCGGCAAACAGGGCAAACTGCGCCATGGTGCGCCGGCCTTCGCGGGCCAAGGGGAAGCGCAGTTCGGCGTTCATTACATAATAGGTGGTGCCGCCGTACTCGGGGCCCACTTCTCCGGCGCGTTCGTATCCACGTACGGTATCGGCCCCGCCCAAGAAGAACTTTTCATACGGGGGCACTTCGTCCGTGCGGCCATAGGAGCGCACAGAACCTACCTTGTTGGACAGCACAAACACAATGGGATAGTTTCCGCCGACATTCCATACGGTATAGTTGAATATGGAGCGGGCGTTTAAGTACCACAAGTCCAGATCCCCGCCAATCGGTCCGCCTGCCAAAGACAGCCCCAGCGAGTTGCGCCACCCGCTGGTCGGGTCCCACATATTGTCGCGGGTGTCTATGGCAAAATCGGCGCTCAAGGTGGACAAATTGGTCTTGCCTTTGGCAATATAATTATCTTGGCCGGGCTGGGCGTTGGGCTCTTGGAATTTGTCGTCAATATCGTAAATATCAATATTTTCAAAGGAGTAGCCAAAACTCAGCTGGTAAATGTCGTCATTAAAGCGCGGACCGACGCGCAGCCGTCCGCCGATGCGGCGTTCGGTATAGGCTTGGTTTTCCGTGGCAAAGGAACGGTAGCGGCGGGTGTTAAAGGCGTCCACCCCCAGCGAGGTCGGTTTGTCATAAATCCACGGGGTGGACCAACTGACGGTGTAGTCTAAAATTTCTTTACCAAATAAGGTCCGCACGGACAGCCGCTGTGCCCGTCCAAAGAGGTTGAGATGATTGACGGACAACTCTCCGTACAGCCCGTCCATAGAGCTCATGGCCAGGCCTGCCGTAAACATACCCGGGCGGCCCTCCACCACGTTAAAATCCAAATCTACTTTTTGCGGGTCGGCCGTGGGCTGGATGTCTATTTGTACGTCGTTGATAAAGCCTAAATTTAAGATTTTGGTTTGGCTGCGCTGGATTTTGGCCGAGTCGTACAGATCGCCGGGTTTAATGGAAATCTCGCGCGTGAAAACATATTTTTTGGTTTTTTCATAGCCGCTTACGTCCACATGGTCCACATAGAAGATATGCCCCTCGGAAATATCGTAGCGGATGTTCAAGCGGCCGTCGGAAATGGTTTTTTGCGGATTCACCCGGGCTTGCAGGTAGCCCTTGTTGGCGTATTGCTGTTGAATGGCCAAAATGGTGTCATCGTAGTCCTTTTGGTTGTAGCGTTTGCCCTCGCGCAGGTAAACAAATTTATCCAGTTCCTCTTGCGTAAAGACATTGTTGCCCTCAAAAGACACCGTGCCGAAATCCACCTGCTCCCCTTCGGTTACCCGGTAAGAGAGGGTTACTTCGGTTTTATCATCATTGAAATCCACCTGCGGCTCGGTCAGGTTGAAATCGGCAAAGCCTTGGTTGCGCCCGAAGAGCATCATTTTGACCCAGTCCTTCTGCAGGTTTTGGGGTTTAAAAACCTTGTGGGGGCGGTTGGAGGCTTTTTTGGTTATTTTTTTGGCGGGCAGCGGGCTGTCTCCGCTTAAACCGTCCAAATTCAGGGCGGCCACCCGCACGCGGGGGCCTTCGTCTAAAATCAGTTTGACCGTTACGGTGTGGGTTTTTTCATCGGGGATTACTTCATAGGCGGCCGTGGCGCTGACATAGCCTTTTTCGGCGTATTTGGCTTGGATACGTTCCATATCCGCGGCCAGTTTGGCCTCGTTGAACGGGTCCTTGAGCTTCAAGGTCATGGCCGAGGTAATGGCGCTTTTGCTGAGTTTCTTGCGGCCTTGGTAAAGGATGCGGTCAAAAATCGGTTTTTCTTCTACCATGTAGGTGATGCGGTGACACGGATAGGCGCTTGCCGTTTCATCCTTGCGGGTGCCCTTGCTGCGGGAAAGGTCCACCTGTACGCTGTCAAAGTTCCCCAAGGCGGAGATGTCTTGAATGTCCTCATTGACGCTGTAGCGTTGGTACAACTGGCCTTTTTTGGCGTGGGCGGCTTTGGTAACGGTCCGCTTACTGATGTTTTGCAAGCCGTCCACCTCCACTTGGCAAATCATCCACGGGCCGTTGGGGTCTATTTCATCGGCGTCTTGGGCGGGCAGTGCCAGCGGTACCAGGCACAAGAGCAGGCTGGCTACCCATTTGCGGGAAAGTATCATATAAACCCCTTTATCCGTATTCAACAAAAAAAGCCCGCGCGTTTTTTTCAGCGCGGGCTGACGGTTACGAAAAACAAAACTGCATACAAGCCGGCTTATTTGGCCGGTCTTTTGGCCAGACCGCTTTTAATGCAATTGGTGCATACATAAGCCGTCTGGGTTTTGCCTTCCAGCACGACCTTTTGTTTTTGCAAGTTCGGGCTGAAGGTGCGTTTCGTTCTGAGGTTGGAGTGGCTGTAAGAACCGCCGGACACGGGGCCTTTGCCACAAATTGCACATTTATACGCCATAAATTCCTTCCTTATATGTAAGTTAAATTGGGTCCTTATATTCTAGTAAATATTACGGTCTTTGTCCATGCTTATGCGTTTGTTTGCGGGGGGAATAGTTTGCTGGCTAGGATAGAAAGCGCCAATACCAGCACGATAATCCCCAGCGAAAGCGGCACAGGAACGGGTACAAAATGTGACAAGAGCATCTTGGCCCCCACAAAAAATAAAATAACGGAAATGCCGTATTTCAGATACGGAAATTTGCCCGCCATGCCCGAGAGCAAGAAATACAAAGAGCGCAGGCCGATAATAGCAAAAATATTGGAGGAATACACCAAAAAAGTATCGCGCGTAATGCCCAACACCGCCGGAATAGAATCTATGGCGAAAATCACATCAGACATTTCAATCACCAACAGTGCGGTAAACAGCGGGGTGGCCAGCCATTTGGCGTTTTCCTTGACAAAGAAATTTTCCCCGTGATAGTCGGTTTTGACGGGCATTATTTTTTTAAAAACTTTTAGGATAAAGGATTGGCCGGGGTCCACTTGTTCGTCCTCTTTTTGCAACAACATTTTGGCCGCGGTGAAAATCAACAGGGCCCCGAAGACATAAATCATCCAAGAGAAGGCGGAGATAAGTTGTATTCCCACAAAAATGAACAAAAAGCGCATCACCACCGCCCCTAAAATACCCCACAAAAGCACCTTGGGCTGCAAATCGTGCGGGACGGCAAAATAGCCGAAAATGAGGATAAAAACAAACATATTGTCTATGGACAGGGAATATTCCAACACATACCCCGTGTAAAACTCCAGCGCGTGCCGCGGCCCTTCCACCAGCCAAATCGCCCCGCCAAACAGGGCCGCCAAGGACACCCAAGCGCACACCATTAAGGCGGCTTCCTTGATAGACACATGGCCGTGGTGCTTATTGAGTACCGCCAAATCCACAAATAAAGCGACCAAGACGACAATCCAAAAGGCAAGCCATAAAGCGATAGATACAGAAGTGGTAACGGGTTCCATGCGGGCACTCCTAGAAAAGATAAAATTTTAAAAATAACCAGCTGCTCTGATTTTCACAGGATTTTGCGTTTTTTCTAGGCGCGGACGACCGAGCGTATACTGTAAAAGGGCGGAGCCCGAGGTATCCGAGGGAGTCCGTAACAACGAAAAAACCAAAAATCCGAAGAAAAAAGCCGAGAATGGGACTTCCCTACGGTAAAAGTCCTGACGGACTTTTCCTCCGGGCCGGGCCTCGCGGTTTTTGCCTTTCGGCCTGACGGCCTCAAACAAAAACATCGCTGCGGCCTTCAAGTTCCCAACGCGGGCAAAGCAGTTTGCCCGCTTTCTCGTCTTGTCGGGCCTTTAAAAATAACCAGCTGCTCTGCTTTTCACAGGATTTTGGTAAAACCCAAAATCCGAAGAAAAAAGCCGAGAATGGGACTTGAACCCACAACCTTTCGCTTACAAGGCGAGTGCTCTACCAATTGAGCTATCTCGGCGTTTGCTTCTTTATATTTATCATATCAAATTTACTTCTTATGCCACAAACACCGTGCGCGTAATTGTGCTACAATAAAATATAATTCACAGGGAGAGATATCAGATGAAGAAATACTTTTTAATGGTGCTGTGCCTGTTGGGCGCGGCGGGGCTGTGGGGGCAGGGCAACTGCCTGCTCCAAGACCAAGTGCCCTTGCAGCTGATGAGCAAGGAATTAAAGCGGAATTTTAACATTTTAAAAAAACAAAAACCGCCCCTTTATTATTTGGCCTACACCTACAAACAGCAGAAGGAGCATGAATTGTCGGTAGCTTATGACGGGGTGGCGGTCCGCCGGGAACAAAACCGTTCTGCGCTGGAAGTGCAAGCGCGTGCCGGCAGTCCCCGGCTGGATAATACCCATGCTTTGCGCGGGGAAGAGGAACGCTGGCGTTTGCCCACCGTCTCCGCGCCGGAGGCTTCGGCCCAAGACCCGCAAGCCTTTCGTACCGTTTTGTGGCGTTTGACGCAAACAGCGGCGGAGCAGGCCCAGCAAGATTGGGGCCGGGTCGTGGCCAATGTGCGCTCTATGGCGCAGGGGAAGGACCCGTCGGATGATTTTGTTTTCCCGCCGAAAAATGCGTATTGCCACGAGGAGCCAATACAAGAAATAGATTTAAAGGAGATAGAGCCCTTGCTGTTAAACGCTTCCCAATTGGTTCGCGGCAAGGACTTTGTGTTAGGCAGCTCCTTTTCGTTTTTGGCGCAACAGGGGCACCGCTACTTTGCAGACAGCCGGGGAACCCGGCTCAAAACGCCGTATGCGTATCTGCGCCTCCTTTATGAAGTGGCGGGCCGGGGAGCCGACGGTTTGCAAATCAGCCGGACCAAAATTTATGATGTATCGTCGGTAGCGCAGCTGCCTACGCCCCGGCAGTTGCAGGCGGATGTGGAGAAATCCTTGCAAGAGTTGCAGCAGCTTTCTGTGGCTGAAGAGGGCGAGGCGGACAGTGCTCCCACCCTGCTTAAAAATTATGCCGCGGCGGTTTTTGTGCATGAGGTCATGGGCCACCGTTTGGAGGCGGGCCGTTTCAAAAGTGCCGACGACGGACAAACCTTGGCCGGGAAGGTGGGACAGCAGGTCATTCCGCCGCTGATTACCATTACGGCCGATCCCACGATGAAAACATGGAAGGGCGTTCCGTTGCGCGGCCATTATGAATACGATGACGAAGGCGTCCAAGCCCGGCCTGTGACCCTGATAGAAAACGGCGTGCTAAAGAACTTTTTAATGCAAAGCAGCCCCGTGCAAGGCTTTGCCCGCTCTAACGGCCACGGCCGCAAGGAACTGGGCCGCCGGGCGGAAGCGCGCATGAGCGTCCTGCGCGCCCAAGCCGCTAGCACCGTGCCGTATGCTGAACTGGAAAAAATGCTGCTGGAGGAAATCAAACGCCAGGGCAAACCGTATGGTTATATTGTGGAGGATTTGGGCGGCGGTTATACGCTGACGGGCACTTCGTTGCCGCAGAGCTTTAAACTGGAGACCAAATTGGTGTATAAGGTTTACCCGGACGGCCGCAAGGAAGCCGTGCGGGGGCTGGATGTCGTGGGGACCCCGCTGGCCAGCTTTAATAAAATTTTAGCCGCCGCGGACGATGAGGCCGTTTTTAACGGTTCTTGCGGGGCCCGGTCGGGGTGGGTGCCGCAAAGCAATATGGCTCCCAGCTTTTTATTTGAAAGTTTGGAAATGCAAAAGAGCGAAAAGAGCGACTACAAACCGCCCGTTTTGCCCGCGCCCGCGGTCAAGGAGCAAACGAAATGAAAAAGATTTTTCTTTTACTGGGTTTATTTTTGCCTTTGGGGGCGGTATCGGCGGCGCAGTTGCCGCAGAATGTTTATTTCCGTGCCATGGCAGATGAAATGCAGCGCACCAAAAAACAGCTGCGTGTCCCCGGCGCGGTAAAGCCGTTTTTTACGGTGTACCGGCTGACGGAAAGTGAGTCGGCGGCGGTTTCCTCGGTCCTTGGCGTTCCTGCCCAAAGCATAGCGCCGGAGCGCAGTGTATCGGCACAAGTGTATATGTACGCCGGGGACGCGCAAAACAACAGCTCTGGGTTTTTAGACGCCCACCGCTACGGCTTTCCTTCCCTGGTGCAACAGACGCAGGCAGTTCCCTTGAGTTACGAGGGAATCCGGCGCGCTTTGTGGAAACTGACGGATTTGGCTTATGTGCAAGCGTCCGGCTTGTACGAAAAAAAGAAAGACTACAAACGCCGCAAAGGGTTAAAGGAGCAAGTGCCGGATTTTTCCTCCGCGCCGCGGGCCGCTTATACCGAAGAGGCGGACGGCTTGCCGCCGATAGATTGGGCGGCTTACCAAAACTGGGCCAATGAACTTTCCTCCATGGCTAAAAAATATCCGTATATTGAGCAGTTTTCAGTGCAATTTTCCTTTCAGCAAGACACCCGTTATTTTTTAGACAGTTTGGGTGATTTCTATCAAATATCCCGCCCCAAAGACCGGCTGGTTTTAACCTTGGTTTTGCGGACTAAAAAGGGCTACCGGGAAGGGTTGAAGGAGCGGCTGCCTCTTCCCCGCCAAACGCCGCCGGACCCTGCGGCTTGGAATGAGGCGGTGCAGCAGTTATTGCAGCAGGCGCAGCAGTTATATACGGCCGAAGAGGCGGAGCCTTATGTCGGCCCCGTGCTTTTGCGCCCGGCGGCATCGGCGAAGTTTTTTGATTATTTGTTTTCACCTGCGGTTTCCAATACCCGGTCTTGGCTGTCAGATGACGCTTGGTTAGAAAAACAATTCTCCGGCGGAAAATTTAAAGACAAATTAGGTATGCGCGTGATGAGTTCGCTTTTTGACGTGTACGACCGTCCGCAGCTGCGCAGCTATAAGGGCCAGCCGCTGGCAGCCTTTATGCCGGTGGATGATGAGGGCGTCACCGCGCAGGAATTACAGTTGGTCAAGGACGGCAAATTAACCGCTTTGCCACAGGCCCGGGGCGTGAGCAAAAAGGGGCAAAAGCCCAACGGCCGCGGCCGGATGTTTATAGAATGGCCGCGGGCCAGCGTAACGAATTTGTTCTTTGTGCCCAAACAGCCGCTTTCCGCCGGGGCGATGGAGGCAAATCTTTTAGCCCGTTGCCGGGAGCTGGATTTGCCGTATTGCTATATCTTGCCCTCTTGGCAGTTGCCTATGGATACTACGCAAACGGAGAAAGAAATCCCTTCAGAGATTATTTTTGCCGAGCGGATTTACACCCAAGACGGCCGCAAGGAAACCGTACACGGGCTGAAATTTGACGCTTTATCCACCCGCAGTTTGCGTGATATCACGGCGGCAGGCGATGACGCGCAGGCCTTTGCCATGTGGGGCTGGGGGGAGCGTATGGCATCGGTGGTGGCACCCTCTATTTTGGTGGAGGAAATGGAATTAGTGCCCACGGAGCGCAAGCCCGCTCAAAAGCCGTTTGTGTCCCAACCCCGCTGATCTAGGGGAGGAAGCCCATGGCTCTTTTGCCCGGGATTTCTTTTCTTCTCTCCGGGGCAGAAAAGGACCAAAAGGTCCCGCGGGCCTGCGTAGCCCCACGAGGCCGTTACGTCTATGCCGTCATTCCCGAAGGAGTTGTGGCCCGCAGGGGCGGGAATCTCAGCCCACCCACGCCGTCATTCCCGAAGGTTGTAATCGGGAATCCCAGCCTTATTGCTGTTTGCCTTTCCGTCGTTTGTCTTTTCGTCGTTCAATCAAACAGGGTCATCCTGGAGTGTCTTAGTCCAGGATCTTCCATTTTTCTAGTAGTTGTCGTTGTCTTTATTAAATAAACGACAGGGAAAATGGAAGGTGCTGAGCAGAGACACCTCAGCACGACACTAATGTGATAAACGGCGAAACGGCACAACGGCGAAAGCGGTTGGGATCCCCGATAAAGACACTCGGGGATGACGACTTTTTATAAATGGCGTGTCTTATCCACATCGTCATTCCCGAAGGAGTTGCGGCCCGCAGGGTCAGCGCGCAGCGTGCGACAATCCCAGTCCGTCTATGCCGTCATTCCCGAAAGTTGTAATCGGGAATCTCAGCCTTATTGTTTTTTGTTTTTCCTTTTTCTCGTCGTGGGAGTGGGCTCCCCTTTTTAAAACACTTGCCTAATGTTTTTTTTTTGGTAAATTTTGATTGTAGGGAAAATTTAACGAAAAAGGAGCCCTTTTATGAAAAAC
>CAVDMZ010000021.1:0-14019 GCA_963610115.1 Duodenibacillus sp. | reverse complement strand
CTCCTTTTGTCTTGGCCTCTCTCCCGCAAATTTCATATAATATCCTTATATATAGAGTTTTACCCAAAACTCGGGAGACACAATGAACAATAAAACCAAAGAGCCTATTGCCATTGTCGGCATGGGTGCCATTATGCCCGGAGCTTTAAGCAAAGAGGAGTTCTGGCAAAACATTCAAACTGGTAAATATTGCATCACCGAAATCCCCGCTTCCTACTGGGACTACAAACTTTTCTACAGTCCGGACCACAAGGCCGAAGATAAACTTTACTCCAAAATCGGCGGTTTTATCCCGGAAGGGTTCAAATTTAATTCCATTAAATACCGTATTCCGCCGCAAATTGCCAAACAGATGGATACGGTCCAACATTTGGCCATTGAAACCACGCGCATGGCACTGGAGGACAGCGGCTACGACAAAAAAGAATTTAACCGCGACCGCTGCGCCGTCATTATAGGCAATTCCATGGGGGGGATGAAGAATGAAATGTCCAATACCCGCCTCAACCGCCCCTTCCTGTATGAAATTTTAAAACAGACCCCGACGTACCAATCCCTCTCCCCGGATGCCGAAGAAAAATTAATGAACGAAATGGATGAGGGCGTGCGCCAAAAATTTACTCCCATTACGGAAGACTCTATGCCCGGCGAGTTGGCCAATGTCATCGCCGGACGCTTGGCCAATGTGTTTGATCTGCACGGCACCAACTTTACCGTGGACGCCGCGTGTGCCACCTCGTTGGCGGCGGTGGACCAAGCCGTCAACGGCCTGCGCGAGGGGAATTTTGATATGGCCATTGTCGGCGGCGTAGATCAAATGATGTCGCCCTCTGCCTATATTAAGTTCTGCAAAATCGGCGCGCTTTCCGAACACGGCTCTTGCCCGTTTGACGCCAAGGCCGACGGCTTTGTCATGGCCGAGGGCGCCGGCACTGTCATTTTAAAACGCCTTTGCGATGCGGTCAAAGACGGCGATAAGGTCTATGCCGTCATCCGCGCCGTGGGGGCCTCTTCCGACGGGAAAGGCAAGGGCATTACCGCCCCTAACCCCAAGGGCCAAAAAATTGCCGTAGAAAAAACCTTTGAACAGTTGGACTATACCCCGGGTGATGTGGGCCTGATTGAAGCGCACGGCACCAGCACCCGCGTGGGCGACGCCGTGGAGCTCAACGCGCTGTACGATATATTCGGCCCCTATGCCAAACCGGGGACCATTGGCTTGGGCAGCGTCAAAAGCCAAATCGGCCACGCCAAGGCGGCCGCGGGCATTGCCTCTTTGATTAAGACCTCCTTGGCCTTATACAATAAGGTGCTGCCGCCGTCTGTCAATTTCCACACGCCCAACCCAACGGTGGATTGGGCCACCAGCCCCTTCCGCGTGATTACGCAGGCCGAGCCGTGGAACACCGATAAGGTGCGCCGCGCCAATGTGTCCGCCTTTGGTTTTGGCGGGACCAACTTCCATGTGGCTTTAGAGGAAATGAACGACGATCTGGTCCGCAAAAAGCAAACCGCTGCCCAGCAGAAAGTCTGCGCAGCCCCGATTTCCAATCCGACCCCTGCCGTACAGGAGCAAGTAAACATGAATGCAACCCCTTACAGCCTGTTAGTTCCGGGCGAAAAAATCCAAAGTGATGTGCTGTCTTTCTCGGCCGATACCAAGCAAGATTTGTTTAGTGCGTTGGGCAAAGCCGTTTTGGCCATTGAGTACGACCCGACCTATCTGCCCCGCATTGCCTATCAAAACCACCTTCAAAAGCCGCATAAATTTGCGGTGGCTATCAATGTGGAAAACCCGGAGAAATTGAAAGAAAAAATTGAATATTTTATCAAGATCGCCAGCGGGCAGGATGTGTGGGCGCAGGAATCTTTGTATTTAAAGATGAAGGGCATTTACCCGTTTACGCCCAGCGAAATAAAACCCAAGGTTTGCTTTATGTTCCCGGGGCAAGGTTCCCAGTATGTGGACATGATGAAAGATTTGGCCTCTAAATATAAAGTGGTCATGGATACCTTTATGGAGGCCGACCGCATTTTGGTGGGCCTAATCGGGCAGAATTTGACCGATACGCTCTGGAGTAAACCGGGCGAAACGAAAGAACAATTGGCCGAACGTGAAGCCGCTATTAAAAAGACCGAGATGACCCAGCCGGCCGTTTTGACCGCCGATGTGGCGATGATGCGCCTGCTTTCTTCCTTCGGATTGAAGCCCGATGTGGTCATGGGGCACAGCTTGGGCGAATACGCCGCCGCGGTGGCCGCGGGCATTTTTGATTTTGAGAACGGCCTCAAGGCCGTCTGCACCCGCGCCAAAGCCATGGCCGACATTAAGGTAGAAGACAATGGCAAAATGGCCTCTATCGCCGCTCCGGCTGAGCAGGTGGAGCCGCAGCTCTCGCGCATCAGCGGCTATGTGGCCGTGGCCAACAAAAATTGCCCCACGCAAACGGTTATTGCCGGCAACAGCAAATCCATTGACGATGCCATTAAGATGTTTACCGATATGGGCATTCAAGCGGTGCAAATTCCGGTTTCGCATGCGTTCCACTCCGAAATCGTCCGCCCGGCGATGCCCAAATACCGCGCTTTCTTAGACACCTTGACGGTCCACGCGCCTAAGATGCCCATTACCACCAATGTTACGGCGGAGTTTTATCCCTCCGACCCCGAACAAATCAAAGACCTCATGGTCACGCAGATTTCCCATTCGGTGGAGTGGATTAAACAGCTCAAAACCACTTACGATTCCGGCGTACGCTTGTTTGTAGAGTGCGGCCCCAAACGCGTGCTTTCCGCTTTAGCCACCAACACCTTGTCGGACAAAAAAGACATTAAGGTCTTGGCTTCCAACCACCCCAAAAAGGGCGGCATTGTGGAATTTAACGATATGTTTGCCAATTTGATTTCCTCCGGGATTCATATTGATTGGAACGGCACCGACGTGTTCGGCGACCATTCCGCCTTCAACCCGGCCTTTGCCCAATGGGCGGGAGCCTCTGCGTCTGCGGCGCAGACCCCGGCCCCTGCGGCGGCCTGTGCGGCGCAGCCCACTGCTTGCGGCCCGCGCAAAGAAGTGGTTATCAGCGGTATTGCCGCCGGAGGCCCCGGCAGCTGGGACAAGGTATTCCGCGAGGGCGTGCTGGACGAAATCTTGCAAGGGCGCAATTTGATAGAGCCTGTCAGCAGCGAGGTCCAACAAAAACAGATTGATAAAAATGTGGAAATTGTCATCAAATCCAAAGACGGCAACCACCGCATTGAACACTTAAGCTCCCCGGCACAAGCCATTAAGCTGGCCGCCAAATCCGGCAGTTTTGATTTGGAAAAGGAATTCGGCCTTCCGGCCAAATGGGTGGCGTCTATGGACCGCTGCTTCCAGCTGGCTATTGCCGCGGGCATTTTGGCCCTCAAGGACGCAGGCATCCCCTTGGTGCTGTATTACAAACCCACCTCTACGGGCGGCTACTTGCCCGACCGCTGGGGCTTGCCGGAGGAGATGATTGACAATACGGGCGTCATCTTTACCTCGGCCTATCCCATTGCCAACAGCATGATGGGCGAATTTGCCCAAAAACTGACGGCTTTGCTGGAGAATAAAAACGCCCGGGAACTGACCCGGTTCTACGAAACCTTTATCAACCAAATTTCAGACCCGGCGCTTAAGGCAGAGCTTAAAGCGTGGTACGACGCGCAGATGGCCAAAGTGCCGGCCCTGCAGCCGTTTACCTCTCAGTTTATTTTAAAGACCATTATTATTGCCCAGTCTCATTTTGCCCAGTGGATCCGCGCCAAAGGCCCCGCCACCTCTATGAGTGCGGCGTGCGCCTCTACGGCGCAAGCCATTTCTGTGGCGCATGACTGGATCCGTCTGGGCCGCGCCAAACGCGTCATTGTCATCAGTGCCGACGATATTACCAATAGTTCCATTTCCGAATGGATGCTGACGGCCTTCTTGGCTTCCGGCGCCGCGACTACCCAAGGCGATGTAACCCAAGCCGCCTTGCCCTTTGACCGCCGCCGCAACGGCATGATTGTGGGCATGGGGGCGGTGTCCTTGGTGGTGGAGGAACAGGCCGAAGTGGAAAAACGCGGAATGAAACCGCTGGCTAAATTGCTGGCCAGCGAAATCCGCAACAGCGGTTTCCATGTAACCCGCTTGGATGTGGGGCATGTGGCCCAAGTAATGAACGAACTGGTTTCCCACGCGGAAAAAGAATATGGTTTGAACCGCAGTGATATTGCCAAACAACTGGTCTTTATCTCGCACGAAACCTATACCCCGGCCCGCGGCGGCTCCGCCAGTGCCGAGGCATACGCCTTAAAATCCACCTTTGGCAAGGACGTCAGCTCCGTCATCGTCAGCAATACCAAGGGGTTTACGGGCCATTCCATGGGTGCCGGGTTGGAGGACGCCATCGCCGTGCGCTGTTTGAACACGGGTTTGGTGCCGCCGATCGCCAACTTCAAAGAGGCCGACCCTGAGCTGGAAGGCATTACCTTGAGTAAGGGCGGGCATTACAATTTTAAATATGCGCTGCGTCTGGCGGCGGGTTTTGGCTCGCAGATTGGTATGACCCTGCTGGAGAAGATGTGGGCAGTGGGTGAACCGCGCATTACCGACCCGGCCAAACACGAGGCTTGGCTCAAACACATTTCTCACCAAGAAAACCCGGTTTTGGAAATAGACCACAATACCTTGCGCGTCAAAGACAATTACAAACACGGCGTGAAACCCTCTTTAGTTATGGAAGGGGCGCAGGCCTTTGTGGATAAGGTCAATATGATGGCCAGCCATGCGATCCCTGCCGCGCCTGTGGCCCAGCCTGCGGCGGCCCCGGCGGCTCAGCCTGCCCCGGCCCCTGTGGTGGAAACGCCCGCTCCTGTAGCGGCGGCGGCTCCTGCGCCGAAAGCGGCTTTGCCGAATACGGATGAAGCCAGCGTAACCCAGGACATTTTGGCTATCGTGTCTGAAAAGACAGGCTACCCCGAGGATATGTTGGACTTGGATTTGGATATGGAAGCTGACTTGGGCATAGACACGGTCAAACAAGCCGAACTCTTTGCCATTATGCGCGAGAAATATCAAATCGCACGGCAAGAGGGTGTACAGCTGAAAGATTATCCGACCATTCGCTCCATTATTAAATATGCTATGGAAAATGCAGGCACGGAAGGTGCCGCACCCGTAGCGGCCGCGCCTGTGGCTTCTGCGGCCCAACCTGCGGCGGCCCCGGCGGCTCAGCCTGCCCCGGCCTCTGTGGTAGAAACGCCCGCTCCTGTAGTGGCGGTGGCTCCTGCGCCGAAAGCGGCCTTGCCGAACACGGACGAAGCCAGCGTGACCAAAGATATTTTGGCTATCGTATCTGAAAAGACGGGCTACCCCGAGGATATGTTGGACCTGGATTTAGATATGGAGGCTGACTTGGGCATTGACACGGTCAAACAAGCCGAACTGTTCGCCATTATGCGCGAGAAATACCAAATCGCGCGGCAAGAGGGCGTACAGCTGAAAGACTATCCGACCATTCGCTCCATTATTAAGTATGCCATGGAAAATGCAGGCACGGAAGGTGCCGCACCCGTGGCGGCCGCGTCTGTAGCTCCTGTGGCCCAGCCTGCGGCGGCCCCGGCGACGGAAACGCCCGCTCCCGCCCCTGTGGCGGTCCAACCTGCGGCGGCTCCCGCGCCGAAAGCGGCTTTGCCGGATACGGATGAAGCCAGCGTAACCCAAGACATTGTGGCCTTGGTCGCTGAGAAAACGGGCTACCCCGCGGATATGTTGGACTTGGATTTGGATATGGAGGCTGACTTGGGCATTGACACGGTCAAACAGGCCGAACTCTTTGCCATTATGCGCGAGAAATACCAAATCGCGCGGCAAGAGGGCGTACAGCTGAAAGACTATCCGACCATTCGCTCCATTATTAAGTATGCCATGGAAAATGCAGGCACGGAAGGTGCCGCACCCGTGGCGGCCGCGTCTGTAGCTCCTGTGGCCCAGCCTGCGGCGGCCCCGGCGACGGAAACGCCCGCTCCCGCCCCTGTGGCGGTCCAACCTGCGGCGGCTCCCGCGCCGAAAGCGGCTTTGCCGGATACGGATGAAGCCAGCGTAACCCAAGACATTGTGGCCTTGGTCGCTGAGAAAACGGGCTACCCCGCGGATATGTTGGACTTGGATTTGGATATGGAGGCTGACTTGGGCATTGACACGGTCAAACAGGCCGAACTCTTTGCCATTATGCGCGAGAAATACCAAATCGCGCGGCAAGAGGGCGTACAGCTGAAAGACTATCCGACCATTCGCTCCATTATTAAATATGCTATGGAAAATGCAGGCACGGAAGGTGCCGCAACCGTAGCGGCCGCGCCGGTGGCTCCTGTGGCCCAACCTGCGGCGGCCCCGGCGACGGAAACGCCCGCTCCGGCTTCCGCTCCTGTGGTAACCCCGGCGGCCCAGCCAGCCCCTGTGGCCCAGCCCGCGGCGGCTCCCGCACCGAAAGTGCAAGGGGCTTTGGATGAAGCCGGCGTAACCAAAGAAATTGTGGCCATGGTCGCGGAGAAGACGGGCTACCCCGAGGATATGTTGGACTTGGATTTGGATATGGAAGCCGACTTGGGCATAGACACGGTTAAACAGGCCGAACTCTTTGCCGCCATGCGCGAGCACTACGGCATTGTGCAAATGGAAGGAATCCAACTCAAGGACTATCCGACCATTCGCCACTGCATCCGTTTTGCTTTGACGTATGCCGGCAAACCGGCCGCCACCGTGGAAACCGCTCCTGTGGCCCAGCCTGCGGCGGCCCCGGCGGTAACTCCGGCGGCGGAAACCCCGGCCGTACAACCGGCTCCGGCCCCCGCCCAAACGGCTCCGGCTTTGCAAACTCCTCAGGACCCGGCCTTGCCAGTTATCAAGGTGGCTGAGGTGCAAGAGGCCGTGCCGACCGCGGGCAAGGTAGGCAAACCTTCGCAAGAAATGTTGACCACCAACCCGACGGGCCAAATAGAACAGCGCGTTTCCTTGGCCGAACGCCCGGAACGCGAAGGCTATGCCGGGGAACATTGCCACGAAAAGAAACTGCGCAATGTAACGGTGGTAGCCGATGCCCCGTTGACGGAGCGCGAAAACCGCCGCTTGGCCAAGGACCGCACGGTACTTATTTTCGCCGACAATTCGCAGCTCATCAAGGCATACCAAGAAGAGTTTAAGGAATTGGGCGTCAAAACCCATGTGTTTACCACGCTCAAAACCCGCAGTAAAAACACGACCATCGTCAACTGGGAATCGTACGAGGAAACCGAGGCCGCACTGAAAGGATACGCCGCCGAGGATCCCCATATCCAGGGTATCGTGTACCTGCTGGGCGCCACCGTCAAAAAGTTTGACAAAAAGGCCAGCCCGCACAATGAACTGACCAAATACGTCATGCCGTTGTTTATTGCCTTGCGCGTATTTGAAAAGGCCCTGGCCCAACGCCAGGACGCCGATACGTTCTTTGCGGTAAACGTCAAAATTGACGGCAACTTCGGTTATTTTACCAAGGACGAATTTAACCCCATTGTCGGGGCCTTGACCGGCGGCACCACCTGCTACCGCAAGGACGTCTATGAACGCACCGGGGCCATTAGCAAATTGCTGGACTTTGAACCCACCGCCACCCCCGATGAAATGGCGCAAAAAACCATGGACGAAGTGCTCCACGGCGATATGCGCCTGATGATTGGCACGCGCGGCGGCAAACGCAGCACCATTTTGTCCGTGCCGGTGCGCCTGGATAAGAGCATCAAACGCTTTGATTTGGCCGGAAAGACCATTATCTTTACCGGTTCCGGCCGCGGCATTGGCGCCATGCTCAGCCAAAAAATTGCCGCCCAGTACAAGAGCAAAATCATTGTGCTGGACATCATTGAAATCCAAGAAAAGACCCCGTTGTGGGCGTCTATGAACGAGGCCGAATTGGCCGCGCTGAAGAAACAAATCTGGGAGGAGCTCAAGGCCGATACCACGCACAAGGCCACCCCGGTCATGTTGGAGCGTGCCTTCGGCCGCGTGAAGGATTCTATCACGCTTTACAACAACTTGCAAAAACTGCGGGACTTGGGCAGCGAAGTGGAGTATTACCATTGCGACGTGCTCAACAGCTCCATGGTAAAGGAAGTTTGCACCAAGATTAAGGCTAGAAACGGCCGGGTGGACGGTTTGATCCACTTTGCCGGATTGGAACGCTCCAAGCTGATTTATGACAAAGACCCTGCGGAATATTACCGCATCTTTGACGTAAAGGCCACCAGTTTTGCCAGCTTCTTGGCCAACAATATCGTACGCGACGATGGCTTCTTCGCCTTTGCCTCCTCCATTGCCGGGAAATACGGTAACTTGGGCCAAAGCGACTATGCCTCTGCCAACGATTACTTGGCCAAATCTGCCTTTAGCCTGACCAACCAAGGCTACCGTGCGATTGCCATTGCCATGAGTGCCTACAAGAATGTGGGTATGGGCGTGCGCGCCGGAGTGGAAACCTTCCTTAAATCCAACGGAGTGGACTTTGTGGATCCGGAGGACGGGATGCAAATATTCTTGGACGAAATCGTGTACGGCGACGTGCCCGAAATCGTCTTGACGGGCTCCTTGGGCCGCTTGGATTGGGACCACCAGTTGCGTTTTGAAATGGATGAAATTGTCCCCGAGGGCGCGCATGCCGCGCCCCAGGGCGGCAATGACCGCGGCCAAGGCGGGGCTGCTCCGGTAACTCCGGTGTCTTCCGCTGCGCAGCCGGACCCGGCGCAAGCCACCCACTTTTTAGGTCAGGTGGCCTCTTTGGCCAAGCACCAAGAATTGCACGCCGAGAAAGAATTTAATTTGCAGGACGACCCGTACTTGGCCGACCACGCCATTGAAGGCACGCCGTATGTGCCGGGCGTGATGGGCATTGAAACCTTTGTGGAAACGGCGACCGCTTTGGGCGGCACCGTACCGCAAGGCCTGAAAGACGTACACTTTTATTTGCCCATTAAGTTGCTGCGCAACCGCCCGCAAGCGGTGCGCGTCATCGGCAAAGAAGAAAACGGCGATATTTCCATGGAAATTGAGTCGGATTTCATCAACAGCAAGGGCGTGAAAATGGGCAATACCCGTCGCCATTTTACAGCGCATGCTTTGCAGAGCGGTTTTGTATCTACATGGGACGAAGTCAAGGACCAAATCCGTTTGGAGGCCAATGCCGCCCCGCAAATTACCAAAGAGGAAATTTACAAAAAGTATTTCCACGGGCCCAGCTTTCAAGTGCTGGGGGGGATTTTGAAGGCGGATAAGGACAGCTCCTTGGCCGTTTACAACACGACCCCGCGTCCCCAATGGAATGACGGCGCCAAAACCTTGCTGGCCAACCCGATGCTCATTGAGGCGGCTTTCCAGTGCTGCGGTTTCCGCGACATGGCCATAGACAATAAAATGACCTTGCCCGACGGGATTAAGGAATTGGCCGTTTTTAAACGGGAAGTTCCGCCGCAAAAGCTGTATCTGTACGGCCGTTTTAAGGGTTTGACCGCCGACGGAAAAACCCTGCACGACGCCTATGTGTTTGACGGCCAGGGCCAAGTGTGGGTGGAAATCCACGGCTACCAGGCCATCGGCCAGTAATGAATTACAAAACGCAGTTTATTAAAATACAAGACCTGCCCCCGGCAGACACCTTTCTCTGCTCCGCTGAAAGCGCCTATTTGCAGACCTTGCGCGCGGAAAAGAGAAAAGGCGACTGGCTCGGGGGCCGGTTTGCGTTAAAGGTGCTGTTGGCGCGCGAAAGCGGCCTGTTGCCGGTGTGCGCGCTGCCTGCCGCCCCGGCCGAGCGCCCGGTGGAAATGTCTGCGGCGGCCTTGGCCGTGCTTAAAAATATAGACGTGGTCAAATTGCCCAGCGGCGCACCGCAGGTGTTTATCGGCGCCGCGGCGGACGCGCGCAGCGTGAGCATTACCCATTCGCACGGGTGGGCGGTGGCGGCCTTGTCGGCCCCGCAAACTTTTTTGGGCATTGATTTGGAAAAAATAGAGCCCCGCAGCCGGGCTTGGGCGGAGGATTTCTTTGACCCGCGGGAAAAGGGCCCCTGCACCGATGAACATTTGACCAAAATTTGGACGCAAAAGGAAGCCGTGCTCAAATTGTTGGGCCGCGGGCTGTCTTTAAACACGCAGGAAATTGTACTAGAGGAGCCAGCCGCTCCCCGCTTGTTGGGCCGCGCCCGGCAGGCGTGGCTCGCCCTGCAAAAGCCGCAAATTACCCTGCATTCGCTGCGCTTTGACAACCAATTTATTTTTACCGTCGCTTTTGCCCCCGCAATAGCCGGTGCGAAGTTTGGTAAAATATAATTTTAGGGAGGACGCATGATAGAACTGTTTGATAATCCCAGAGAAGACAAAAAATCGGATCGCCCGGCGCCCAAAAGCCTGGTGAAATTCCGCCAGATTTACCAAGACGCTTTGGCCGGCGCGGGCGAGGAAAAAAATAAAGCCCAGCGGGCCAAGGGCAAGTTTACCGCGCGGGAGCGCCTTTCGTATTTGTTGGACCAAGACAGTTTTTTTGAAATCAAGAGCCTGGTGGAAAGCAACTGTCACGATTTCGGCGTAGCCGACAAGCACATCAAAGGCGATGGCGTGATTACGGGGTTTGGCCGCATCAATGGCCGCCCGGTGGCCATTTTTGCGCAGGATTTCCCGCAGCTGGGCGGTTCGCTGGGCCTGGCCCACGCCAAAAAAATCGCCGATATTATGGACAAGGCCTTAGAGGCCAAAATCCCCGTCATCGGCTTGTTAGACAGCGGCGGCGCACGCATCCAGGAAGGGGTGGAAAGTCTTAACGGATATGGCGAAATCTTTTACCGCAACGTCAAGGCCTCGGGTAAAATCCCACAGATTTCTGTTATTTTAGGCCCCTGCGCGGGCGGTGCGGCATATTCGCCGGCGTTGACCGATTTTATCTTTATGGTGGAAGGGATCAGCCATATGTTCATCACGGGGCCGGGCGCGGTGAAGGCCGCCACCGGGGAAGAGGTGGATTTTGACACCTTGGGCGGCAGCAAACCGCACAGCGAAAAGAGCGGCGTGTGCCACTTTGTGGCTAAGTCTGAGCAGGACTGCTTCCGCCAAGTGCGCGAGCTGCTGAGCTTTTTGCCGCAAAACAACGAGGAAAAAGCTCCTTCCGAGACCACCACCGATATCACTGACCGCCCGGTGCATGTGCTGGAGCGCGTGTGCGAAATGGACCCCAAAAAAGCCTTCCGCATTCATCATGTCATTTGGCGTTTGGCCGATGATTACGGCTTTTTTGAAATTCACCAAAACTTCGCCAAAAACGTAGTAACCGGGTTTATCCGCTTGGGCGGAGAAGTGGTGGGCGTGATTGCCAATAACCCCGCTTGCTTGGGCGGTGCCTTGGACAGCGACGCCAGTGACAAAGCGGCGCGCTTCATCCGTTTCTTAAATGCCTTTAATATTCCTATTTTGACGCTGGTGGACACCGGCGGTTACCTGCCGGGCGTGGCCCAAGAGCACGGCGGCATCATCCGCCACGGGGCCAAGCTGCTTTATGCTTATGCTGAAGCCACCGTGCCGAAAGTAACCTTGGTTTTGCGCAAGGCCTACGGCGGGGCGTATATTGCCATGGGTTCTAAGTATTTGCGGGGGGATTTTAATTTTGCTTTCCCCAGCGCGGAAATTGCCGTGATGGGCCCGCGCGGGGCGGTGGAAATTTTGTACTCGCGCGATTTGAAGAAGGAAACGGACGAGCAAAAAAAGGAAGCCATGAAGATGAAAATGACGCAGGACTATTCCGACAAGTTTGCCTCTCCGTATCAGGCGGCGTCCAACGGCTCTATTGATGAAATTATTGAACCGGCGGAGGCCCGCGCCAAAATCATCGGCGCCTTGCGTATTTTAAAGAACAAGCGCGACCCGAAGGCCCACAAAAACACGGGCAATATCCCGCTCTAAAGCTGTGCTTTTGCAAAACCAAGCGCCCCGCCGCAAAGCGGGGCGTTTGCGTGTTAGCCCCTGTGCAGCGGCAAAATTGCTATGATATAACAAAGCAATGGGGAGGATGTATGTGGGCCGTATATGCCTTGCTTTCTGCCTTGTTTGCGGCGTTGACCTCGGTCTGGGCCAAGGTGGGGATAGCAGGGGTGGATTCCAATTTGGCTACGGCCGTGCGCACCGGGGTGGTGTTGGTATTGGCCTGGGGCGTAGTGTTTGCCACGGGCGTGCAGCTGATGATTTGGTAAAAATTTGTGTGAAAGCCTGCTTTTTTTGATAGGATTTATATATGGAAAATGAAAACTTGGATAGTGTCAGCGAATATTTTAAACAGTTGGGCCAAATCACGCGGGAAGTAAACCGCGAGGAAATGGCCGCGCTGTGGACCCAAGTGAAGAAAGGCGACCAAACCGCCAAAAATAAAATAATGGAAATGAATTTGCGGCTGGTCGTTCCCACTGCCAAGCGTTTCCAGCGCCCCGGTATGGAGCTGATGGATTTGATTGAAGAAGGCAATTTAGGACTGCTGCAAGCCATAGACAAATTTGAACCGCAAAAGGGCTACCGTTTTTCCACCTATGCCGTGTATTGGATAGAGCAATACATCCGCAAGTATATTGAGGAGCAATCCGGCTCCATTAAAATTCCGTCGCACGCGTGGGGAAACTTGAAACGCTGGTTTAAGGCGTGGAACAATTTAAAGCAAGCCAACGGGCGCGACCCGTCCTTGAGCGAAATGGCGGGCGAGCTGAATTTGAGCGCGCGCCAGGTCCGGGCCATTATGGATACGCTCAGCGCGGCCACGGGCGTGGATTCCCTGACCTCTTTGGTGGACGGGGAAGAGGAAATGACGCTGGAAGATAAAATGAGCGACGACGGAAAAGGAAATCCGCACGATGTGTTTTTGCGCTCGGAAAATGCCCGGGTTTTACAGCAAAGTTTGATGAATTTAAACGACAGGGACCGCGAGATTTTAAGCCTGCGTTTGGGACTGCTGGACAATGAGACCAAAACCTTGGGCGAGGTGGCCGAGAAAATGGGCCTCTCGCGGGAGCGTGTGCGCCAAATAGAGGAGCGCGCCAAGTCTGAGATACGCAAGGCGGCCCGCAAAGCCGGCCTGTTGGAAAGCCTGCCGGAGGACCACCGCACCCGCAAACTGCACACGGGCATGAACGTAAAACAAAAAACAAATATTTTGGGAGAAGTGGTGGACCGCAGCCCCTTGGCCCGCCTGCTGCGCCGCTGTGCCACCGCCCAAACTATCGCACAAAAGACAGCCGCAAAAAAGCCATCCGGCAAAACCGTCGTGTCCAAGAGAGCGGCGAAACCCAAGCCTGCCAAGGCTGCAAATTCCAAGAAAAAATCTGCCTCTAAAGCAAGGAACCAAAAGACCCGTTCCCCTAAAAAGAAATAACTTTTTTCCGCCTGTGCCGGGCGGATTTTTGTTGTAAATTTTATTTTTTATCGGCGCTCCGATGGTTGCTGCGTAAACGGCAGAATGGCACAACGACACCACAACGAAAGCGGTTGGGATCCCCGATAGAGACACTCGGGGATGACGGCGTTTTATAACAACATTTTATGAACGGCTTTGTTTTTTCTTTTTTGTTGTTTCTGTTCCCGTCCATGCCGTCATTCCCGAGGGTCGTAATCGGGAATCTCAGCCTATCCATGTCGTCATTCCAGAGGGTTGTAATCGGGAATCCCAGCCTATCCATGTCGTCATTCCCGAAGGTTGTAATCGGGAATCCCAGCCTTATTGGTCTTTTGCCTTTTGCCGTTTGCCTTTCCGCCGTTACACAAGACAGGGTCATCCTGAAAAGTTGTAGTTCAGGATCTTCCATTTTTCTGGTAGTGGTTGTGGCTTTATTGAATGAACAACGGGGAAAATGGAAGATGCTGAGCAGAGACATCTCAGCATGGGTATAAAGGCCAAAAAGTGGTGCTATTTAGCCCGGTTTTTGTAATAAATGTACCAGTTTAAATAGGCCGCTCTAT
>CAVDMZ010000020.1:0-14579 GCA_963610115.1 Duodenibacillus sp. | reverse complement strand
TGTTATCAATAAAGAAAGCGGTAGAGATCCTGGACTAAGACACTCCAGGATGACCCTATTTCATAAAGGCAAGGAATGTGCGGGCAGAGCAGGGTTATTTTGCAAAGGTTTTACGCTCATTGAGTTGTTGGTTGTTGTCCTTATCATCGGCATACTTTCTGCCATTGCTTTGCCGCAGTATCAAAAGGCGGTGGAAAAATCCCGCGCGGCGGAGGCACTGATCAATCTGCGCGCTATTGTCAATGCCATGCAAATTTCCAAAATGGCCAATGGGGAGCCTGCCCGAAAATTAGAGGATTTAGCTATTTCTCTGCCCGGTGAGAAAATAGATGACCGTACGGTAAAACTTAAAAATTTTACCTACGACATCCGCAATTTTGGCGAGGGTACGGAAAAGTTTGAAGTGGTGGCCACGCGTAATGACGCAACGGCAGATGTGCGTAAATATTATATTTACTTTAGTCTTAATGGCTATTGGACATGTGTGGCGACTACAGAAGCAGCCCAGGTCCCTTGCTCAGCCGTGTGCGCCGCCGGCGCAACAAACCGAACTGGCGAAGGGTGGTGGTCTTGTCGTATAAAATAGAACTCCCCGGCCTTTAAAGCCGGGGATAAATTTTATTTTGTTTCCTTTTTCTCTGTAAAGACCGGGGGGATGTGTGGGCTGGCATCTGCGAGGTCTTTAATCGGTTTAATCACTTTGGCCTGCGCGCACAAGGTGCACGGCCCGCCGATACAGCCGCCTTTGCAGCTCATTACTTCCAACAACTGGAAGTCGCCCACGCCCCGCGCATAAGCATTGAGCATCAGCATGGCCTTTTTATCCAAGCCGCTGAGGGTCTGCATTTTAATGGGACGGTGCCCGTTGATAGCGCTTTCTACGGCTTTGGCTACGCCACCGGTTACGCCGTAATAGCGGCCCTCGCCGGAAATTTTACCGTCCAGCGGGGTAGGCTCGCATTGGGCGGGGATAATGTGGCGGGCGTCCAACAGCGCGCCCAGCTCTTCATACGTCATCACATAGTCCACATTCGGGTCCTCGCGCCCTTCTACGCGTTTGGACACGCAGGGGCCCACAAATACCACGGTAAAGCCGTTCTTCTTTTCAATCTCGGCAATGTAGGACATCGGTGAGCGGGTGTCGGACACATATTTTTGCAAGGCGGGCAAATGTTTTTTAACCGCCTGCATCCACGCCGAACAGCAAGAAGTAGTCATAAACTTATCGCCGCGTTCCAAGCGTTCCAAAAGCTCTTTGGCTTCGTGGGTGGTGGTGACGTCGGCCCCTTCGGCTACTTCAGTTACCTTGTCAAATCCGGCCTTTTTAATGGCGCTCATCAGCTGGGGGAGCGGCGCATCAAATTGCCCGACGATAGACGGGGCTACCACCGCGCACACCTTGCGCGGGCTCTTCATAGCGTTTAAAATGTCAATTAGCTGGCTGCGTTCCATAATGGCGCCAAACGGGCAGGCATCCATGCAATGGCCGCAGGAAATACATTTATCAAAATCAATTTCGGCAAAGCCGTTGCTGCCCTTGTGAATGGCGTCCACGGGGCAGGCTTGCTCGCAAGGAACCGGCACATAGGTAATGGCATTGTAAGGGCAAGCGGCCTTGCACTGCCCGCAATTTTTGCATTTTTCGGGGTCAATGTGGCTGCGGCCGTTTTCTACCTTGACCGCGCCGAATTTGCACGCCGTTTCGCAGGCGCGCGCCAAGCAGCCTTGGCAGGCCTCCGTTACAATGTGGCGCGCCTTGACGCACCCTTTGCAGGCAATGTCCAGCACGGTCAGCGGAAGCTGCGGCGTATCCTGACGCGTCAAGGCTTGTTTGGCGTAATCGTTTAGGGAGGTGGCTTCGTCGTCAGTTTCTACGGGGTAGCCCAAGGCGGCCAAGGTGCGCGCGCGAAAAACCGCGCGTTCCTTATAAATACAGCAGCGGACATCGGGCTTGGCGTCGGTGGGGATGACTTCAAAGGGAATGCGGTAGGCCGCCGTTTCCAAGGCCCCCGCGTCAAAGGCTTCAATGACCTTACGCAAGGCTTTTCTTCTAAATCCTAGGGCTTTATTATCATTCATATTATTTATATTTTACCATATTTGGGGGCAGACCCTGTGCAGGGACTAATAATACGGGGTAAGCAGGCGCAGGGCATTGTTGCGCAGGGTGCTCCACAGGGCGGGCCGGGCGTGCGGGTCAAAGGGCACGGGCACGGCGCGGCGTTTTTTGGCCTCTATGACGGTGCGCATTTGGCGGGCCAGGGCCGGGTCAAAACATTCCACAATGCTTTCAAAATTAAGCTTAAAGCTGCGTACGTCCCAATTGGCCGACCCGCTCATCAGCCAGGCGTCGTCCACCAAAAACAGCTTGCTGTGGTCAAAGGGCGGCGGAGTGCGGTAGATATGTACGCCGCGTTTGAGCAGACGGCGGAAGTTGGCCTGCATGGCCCAATCCATTCCAAAGATATTGCTTTTTTGCGGCAGGAGAATTTCCACGCAGACCCCGCGCAGGGCGGCGGTTTCCAGTGCGGAGAGAATGTCGTTTTCCGGCAAGAAATAAGGGGTAACGATCTGCACGCTCTTTTGCGCGCAGGCCAAGGCGCCCAAACAGAGTTTTTCTATTTTGCCATAGTCGCCGTCCGGCCCGTCCGGGACGATGCGCGCCGGCGTGCCGCTTTGCACCGGGGCCGCAGGTCTGTGCGGGGGCAAAAAGGCCTTCCCGCCGCAAAAAATCCAATCCTCTTCAAACACGCGGGCCATTTGGGACACCACGGGGCCCTGCACAGAAAAGGTAAGGTCCTGTATCGGCCCGGACGGGTGTTGCTTGACTAAATTGCCTTGGGCGATGTTCATCCCGCCAAAGAAGGCCTGCTGATCATCTATTACGAGAATTTTACGGTGATTGCGTAAATTCAAAAAGGGCAAATTGACCGGGCTCTTGCTGCGCAAAAATACGCCGTAATGCAGCCCTGGGATTTGTTTGAGTGCCTGCAGGATATTGGGGCGGCTGTAATTGAGCCCCACCCCGTCCACCAGCACCCGCACTTCCGCGCCGTTTTGGCGGGCCTGGCGCAGGGCGCGGACAAACATTTGTCCGGCCGTGTCATTATTGAAAATATAACTGGCCAGCAGCACCTGTTTTTGGGCCGCGGCGATGGCGGCACACATTTGGGGGTACGCTTCGTCCCCGTTTTGCAACAGGTGCAGGGAATTGCCCCGGACCAAATGCTGCGGGTGTACCTTGTAGCCCAGACGCATCAGCTGCCACAGTGAGGCGGGAAGCTCCTTTTCCAGTTCCTGCGGGGTTTTGCCCGTCAGGGCCAAGAGGTCTGTCCCGTGGCTGCGCAAGCGCAGGGCTTTGCGCCGCACGCGGTTGATGCCAAACAGCACATACGCCACACTGCCTAAAAGCGGCGCCAGCCATACCAACCCCGTCCACCCTATGGCACTGGGAACATCCTCCTTGTACAAAAGGATGTGCAGTGTAACGGTAATTTGCAGGGTCAGCCATAAAACCCCGGCCAAAGTAAGAAAAGAAAGCTCCATACGGCTATTATGCCCTCCTTCTGGCCCTTTGAAAAGGGGAAAACTTAATTCGTTTTCTGCTGAAAGGCCGGATTTTGTGAAATGGGTTGAGAAATCAGCCGCGGCATATAGGCTTGGTCGCGCGCGGTCCCGCCGGAAACCAAGGCCTTGCGTACCGGGCGTTGCCCCGTGCGGCGTTGCGGCGCGGCGGCTTGGGCGGGGGCTGGGACGGCCTGCGTAGTCTGCTTGAGCTGGGATAAATAGGCGTCCTTTTCGTCAGCGGATTCAAAGGTTTTGCTGAGCTGTCCTTTTTCAAACAAGAACCAACGCGTCTGCGCCTGCGGTGTGTTGACGTCGGTGTAGTTGAGGCGGTAAAGCACGCTTTGGGCGGGGATGTTTTCGGCGGTTTCGCGCGAGGCTTTGGCCCCGTAGGCCCCTTCAAAGGCTACTTGTGTGAGCCCGATATTGACGGCGTATTTTTTGTTCACAGCCAAGACGTCAGCCGCAGTGGCCGCCGCGGCCACAAAGGTTTGCGGAGACTTGGCTTTAAAAAGGAATTTGCGGAATTGCGCCCCGTTTTTGTATTGCACCAAGGCGTATTCCTCTTGCGCGTTGCGCACGGTTTCGTCCCGGTCCGATACGATAGGCAGGGTATAGAGCAACTGCTCCCGCGTTTTGCCGCGCCAAGTGCGGGTCAGCTGGCGGGCGTTTTGCGTCCACAAGGTCTGTTGGGCCGCGGGGGTTGGGTCGCCATGCATTTCTATGACGATTTCCTCTTGGGCGCTACTCCACCCCGGGAAGAAAAGCAACAGAAAAATAAAAAGGATTTTTCGCATACTTTTAGTGTAGCAATTTTAAGCCGCCCCCGGGAAAATAACCAAAAAATAAACCCCCGCATATTTTTTCGGGGGTTTAGCTCATGTATGTCATTTTCATGACCTCTGTTCCTCTTTCCCGCCGGGGCGCTGCATCCGGGTCTTCACGCAATCGGGAAACACGCCGTGCTTCCTGCAACTGCAACCAAGGACTCCAGGCTGACCAACGGTACTTCGTACTTTTAGTATAAGCGGACGGACGGAAATTTCAAGGGGGAAAAAGGACCTATATTTTCTAGGTCCTTTTGGGCAAGGCAGTGGTGGCTTGCGAGGGCCTGGGGCCATTCCATTTATTTCGTCATTGCCGATGGGATTGCGGTGCGCAGGCTACTGTGGGCGCGATTCATCCATTTCGTCATTCCCGAAGGTTGTAATCGGGAACCCCAGCCTTATTGTTGTTTGTTTTTGCCGTTCAATCAAACAGGGTCATCCTGGATAGTCTTAGTCCAGGATCTTCCATTTTTCTGGTAGTGGTTGTGGCTTTATTGAATGAACAACGGGGAAAATGGAAGATGCTGAGCAGAGACACCTCAGCATGACCTTGTGTGATGTAACAGCGAAACGACACCACAACGAAAGCGGTTGAGATCCCCGATAGAAACACTCGGGGATGACGACATTTTGTGAACGTCCTTATTCTGTCTGCGCGGGCACACACTCCGGCATGACCTTGATTTTGTCTTTTCTTTTTGTCGTCGTAGAAGTTGGCTCCCCTTTTTAAAACACTTGCCTAATGTTTTTTTTGCTAAATTTTGATTGTAGGGAAAATCTAACAAAAAAGGAAAGCAAATATGAAAAACCGTTCTACGGGCCGTTTAGGCGGCTTTACGCTGATTGAACTTTTGGTCGTTGTGCTTATCATCGGCATACTCTCTGCCATAGCTTTACCGCAATATCGGGTAGCCGTGGCTAAAGCTCGTTTTGTCCAGCTGCAAACCTTGGGTACCGCGATCCAGCAGGCTGAGGAGCGCTATCTGATGAGCAACGGAGAATACACCCAAGACTTTCGTAATTTAGATCTCTCTTTCTCGGGGGAATTGGAAATGGATGGGCGCACAGTGCGCTATAAAGACTTTAAATGTTACTTGAATTTTGCTCCGGGAACAAACTCTTCCGGGGCCGTTATCAACTACCAAGAATTTTCATGCAGGTATTCGGACACTGGGACTTCCTCTGGGCAGAATGTTCCCGCGTTCATCTACAGTTTCTATTCGCACAAGCCGTGTTGCCGCGCCTATGAGGTCTCGCCGGTACAGACCAAGGTCTGCCAAAGCTACGGCGGAGCCAAGCAAAGGTGTGCCTCCTCTTTGGTGTACTGCGATTACTTCTTAAATTAAGACTTCTCTACAGAAGAGGTGGGGCCGTTACGGGCCCCTTTCTTTTGGGCTTTTTTGTGGGAGGGACTCTTCACAGCGGGGCCAAAATAAAGTATCCTGTATTTATATTCTTTATGGGGAGGGGTTATGTCTGACATGCCCGTTTTGCAACGCGTTTTGTTTTCACAGGACCAACTGTCCCGCCGCGTGGCGGAACTAGGCCGGGAAATTTCGGCTGATTACAAAGGCAAAGAACCTTTATTTGTGGGAATTTTGCGCGGGTGCATTATGTTTTACTCAGATCTGCTGCGTAATGTCAGCATAGATTGCAAAATGGATTTTATGTGTCTCTCTTCCTATTGCGGTACCAGCTCTACCGGCGAAGTGCGCACCATGTTGGACCTGCGCGAGAGCATTCAGGGTCGCCATGTAATCATCGTAGAGGACATTGTAGATACGGGGCTGACCTTGGATTACCTGATGCAAAACCTCAAGAACCGCGGCGCGGCGAGCCTGGAAATTTGCTGCCTGTTAGATAAACCTTGCAACCGCAAAACCCAAGTCCACCCCAAATACGTGGGCTTTACCATAGAAAATGAATTTGTCATCGGATATGGCTTGGATTACAACGAACTTTACCGCAATTTGCCTTATATTGGAGTATTTAAAAAATAATGAACAATAAAAATAACAACCGGCGGATTGTTTCCGTCAATCAAATTTTACTTTGGGTGGCTATTTTCGCCGCGGCGGTCTTCTTTTTTAACCGCCCGGGTGCCCAAACGCAGACCTTAGACTACTCTGACTTTAAGGACAAAGTGGCCGCGGGCCAAGTGGCGGATTTGACGGTTGCGCCGGGAATCATCTCCGGGACGGTCAAATTGGAGGAAGGCAAAGAGGCTCCCTTCAAAACCGTGCGCATGGAAGACCCGGATTTGGTCAAGGAACTTTCCGCCCGCCACATTACCTACAAGGCCAAGGCCGACAGCTCTTGGGTGGGCAATATTTTATTTAACGTGTTGTGGATTGTGCTGTTGATTGGGCTGTGGTGGTTTGTGTTTATCCGCCCGCAAAGAAACGACGGCAAAAGTGCCATGAGCTTTGCCCGCAGCAAAGCCAAAATGCAGGACCCTTCCAAACAAACGGTTACTTTTAAGGACGTGGCCGGGGTGGAGGAGGCCAAGGAAGAACTGCAGGACGTGATTAAGTTTTTAAAAAATCCGAAAAAATTTCAAAAGCTCGGTGGGAAACTGCCCAAGGGCGTATTGCTTTACGGTGCGCCCGGCACAGGCAAAACCCTGCTGGCCAAGGCTGTGGCGGGGGAAGCGGGCGTGGCGTTTTTTAGTGCGTCGGCTTCGGAGTTTGTGGAGATGTTTGTCGGCGTGGGCGCGGCGCGCGTGCGGGATTTGTTTGACCAAGCTAAAAAGAATTCTCCGGCCATTATTTTTATTGACGAGTTGGACGCCGTGGGCCGCCGCCGCTTTGCCGGTATCGGCGGGGGACACGACGAGCGTGAACAAACCTTAAACCAATTGCTCATTGAACTGGACGGGTTTGAAAGCAAGCAGGGCATTATCTTAATGGCGTCCACCAACCGCCCTGATGTGCTGGACCCGGCCTTGGTGCGCCCGGGCCGCTTTGACCGCCATGTGGCGGTGCCCGCGCCGGACCTTAAGGGCCGCGAGGAAATTTTGAAGGTACACGCCAAAAAGGTCAAGCTGGCTCCGGAGGTCAACCTGCACACGGTAGCCAAAGGCACCCCCGGTTTTGTGGGGGCGGACCTGGCCAATGTCATCAACGAGGCGGCCATTTTGGCGGCCCGCGCTGATAAAGAAGCCGTAGACAATGCCGATATGGACGAAGCGGTGGAGCGCGTGATTGCCGGTCCGCAAAAAAAGAGCCGCATTATTTCGGATAAAGAAAAGAAAATCATCGCCGCGCACGAAGTGGGGCACACCGTGGTGGCGCGCCTGACCCGCCATTCTGACCCGGTACACAAGGTAACCATTATTCCGCGCGGACAAGCCTTGGGGTATACCCTGCAGTTGCCCTTGGAGGATAAATTTTTAACCAGCAAGTCTGAGATTTTGGACAAGATTTGTATCCTTTTGGCCGGACGCGCCAGCGAGGAGTTGGTGTTTGGGGAGATTACCTCCGGCGCCAGCGATGACCTCAATAAGGCCACCGCCTACGCGCGCAAAATGGTCATGGAGCTGGGCATGAGCGACAAGATTGGTCCGATCGCCTTGCCTGACGGGGAGGAGGGCGAAGTTTTCCTGGGCCGGGACCTCTCCCGCCACCGCCAATACTCTGAGGATTTGTCCCGCCGTATTGACGCGGAGATTATGGATACCTTGCAGGCGGCCTATGCCCGCGCCAAGGAGATTATCTCTTCCCATCGTGCACAGTTTGACGCCTTGGTGGCGCGCCTGATGGAAAAGGAAGTGGTGGAGGCGGCCGAAATAGACGAAATTTTAGGTTTGGCCCCGCAAAAGAAAGAGGAAAGTGCCGGGGAATTGTCCCCGCACCAGAGCCAGCCGGCCCTGCAGCCGCAACCGGCTGAGGCCCCCAAGCAGGCCGAACTTTTTTAAAAGGGCGCCGCCGCACCCCCCGTGTGGCGCGCAAGTGTTTTTGGCAGGCCTGTTGACGGGTTAATTTCACGCGCGCGGCAGCCGCGTAAGAGGAAGAAATATGGGCAAGTATTTTGGTACCGACGGCGTACGCGCCGTGGCGGGGCAATTCCCGCTGGTAGAGAATTTTATTGAAAAATTGGGCTTTTGCGCCGTAGAAAAAATGACGGCCGCGCCCCAAGGCGGCCAACGCAAAAAGCAGGTAATTATCGCCCGCGATACGCGTTTGTCCGGCCCGGCCATTTTGCAGAGCCTTTCGCACGGCATCCGCGCGGCCGGGGCCGATGTGCTGGATATGGGTATTTCGCCCACGCCCTCGGTGGCGGATGCGGTCAAACAAACGGGCGCCTTGTGCGGGGTGGTTATTTCCGCCAGCCACAATCCGCCGCAGTTTAACGGCATTAAATTTTTTACGCCCGAAGGCACCAAACTGCCCGAGGATTTGGAAAATAAAATAGAAACCGCCTTGGAAAAACAAGGCGCGCTGCCAGCCCAAACGGGGCGGCACCTTGCCGCCGGGGAATTGGTGGAAGGGTATAAACAATTTTTGATATCTACGGTGGATGCTTCTTTGCTCAAGGGCACCCGGGTGGTGTTAGATTGTGCCAACGGGGCCGCTTACCAAATTGCTCCGGCGGTATTTCGCGCTTTAGGCATGGAGGTCATTACCTTGGCCGATCAAAACGACGGCGCGCACATCAATGACGGCGTGGGCGCTTTGCATACCGAAAAAATGCAAGCCGCCGTGCAAAAAGAACATGCCTACATCGGTTTTAGCTTTGACGGCGACGCCGACCGCGTGATCGCCGCCGATGAAACCGGCCGCCAATTAGACGGCGAATACATGATCGCCGCTGCGGCGTTGGCGCTTAAGGCGCAGGGCAAGCTGCCCCACAACAAAGCGGTGATGACGGTTATGGCCAATTTGGGTTGTATTAACTATTTAAAGGATGCAGGGGTGGATATGGAATTGACCCCGGTGGGCGATAAGTATGTGGCCCAGGCCCTGCGTGAGCAAGGGCTGGCCGTGGGGGGGGAGACCTCCGGCCACATCATCTTTCCAAAATATTCTTGCACGGGGGACGGCATTTTGTCGGCCTTGCAGTTTCTGCAATTTGCCAAGCAATCCGGCCAAGGTGTCAGTGCTTTTGCCGCCCGGTGGGAGAAATATCCCTGCCAGCTACGCGCCATTCACTCGCCCGATAAACCGGCCTTGGACAGCCTGCCCGGGTTTGTGGACGGCCTTCGCACTTTGGAAAAAAAATTGGGCGGAAAGGGCCGCATTTTTGTGCGTTACAGCGGCACGGAGCCCAAGCTGCGCATTTTGGTGGAAGGATCCGACGCCGCCCTGGTGGCCCAAACCGCTGACGCGGCCGAAGCACTCTACCGCAGCAAAACGGAGGCAAAAAAATGACCTTGAAATTAGGCGTAAATATTGACCATGTGGCTACTCTTCGCCGGGCCCGCCAAGCCACCTACCCCGATCCGTTGGCTGCGGCGGAGCTGTGCCTGTGTGCGGGGGCGGATTACATCGTCATCCATGTGCGCAACGACGAACGCCATATGACGGAAAAGGATTTGGCCCGCTTGTGCAAGGTGTACCGCAAATACATCCATTTGGAATGTAATTCCTCAGAAAAAATGCAAAAAATGGCGCTGAAATACAAGCCCTTTTCGGTGTGTATCGTGCCGGAACTTCCCGGGGAAGTAACCACCACCGGAGGCTTAAAATTTACCCCCAAACCCTTTGACCGTATCCGACAAATGACCGAAGCATTGCAAAAGAAGGGCATTTTGGTCAGCCTGTTTGTAAACCCGGACGCCGCCTCTATCCGCGCGGCGGCCAAATGCGGCGCCGACATTGTAGAGCTGTGCACCAAAGAGTACAGCGAAGCCAAAACCCAAAAACAGCAAGCCCAATGCCTGCGGGAATTGGCCTTGGCCTCTTTGCTGGCTAAGGAGCTGGGGCTGGAGGTGCATGCCGGGCACGGATTGGATTATGAAAACGTACTGCCCGTGGCGGACTTGTGCGCAATGAGCTGTATGAACATTGGCTTTTCCATTCTTTCCCGCGCTATTTTGGCCGGACTGCCCCAAGCCGTGTGTGCGATGAAAGAGTTGCTGTAAGGAGAAAACTATGTGCGGAATTATTGGATATGTCGGCTCTAAAAACAGCGTTCCTTTTTTGATTGAAGGCTTAAAAAAGCTAGAATACCGCGGCTATGATTCCGCCGGATTGGCCGTGATAGAAAAAGGCGGGGTGCGCCGCATTCGCTCCGTTGGAAAAGTGGCCGAACTGGAAAAGGCCGCCCTCTTGGCCAACCCCAAGGGTTGCTGCGGCGTCGGCCATACGCGTTGGGCCACCCACGGCAAACCCAGCGAGGAAAACTCCCACCCGCATACCGACTGCAGCGGGGAAATTGTGGTGGTACACAACGGCATTATTGAAAATTTTTTGGCATTGAAAGAAAAACTGCTGACCTTAGGCCATAAATTCCAAAGTGAAACCGATACGGAAGTCATCGCTCACTTAATAGAAGAAAATTTAAAACATGTCCGCGCCGCCACGGAGGAGGAACGCCTCTTCCGCGCGGTGATGCGCACCAGCAATGAGCTGCAAGGGGCCTTTGCCTATGGCGTGCTGTGGGCCAAAACGCCGCAGCAAATCATCGGCGTAAAGAACCAAAGCCCCCTAGTGGTGGGATTGGGAAAAGGGGAAACTTTTTTAGCTTCCGATGTTCCTGCCTTTTTAAAGCACACCAATAAGGCGCTTTTTTTAGAGGACGGGCAAACCGTGGTGCAGACCCCGCAATCGGCCCAGGTGTACGGTATGGATGGCAAGGAAGTCAAGGCCAAACCGACTAAAATTTCGTGGGACCAAAAGACCGCCGAAAAAGGGGGGTATGCCCACTTTATGCTCAAGGAGATTTACGACCAGCCCCAAGCCTTAGAGGACACCCTGCGCACCGCCCGGGCGGATTTTGCCCGTATTTTGGGGCTCAAGACCGAGGACCTGCGTAAGATTAAAAATGTCTATTTGGTGGCTTGCGGCACGGCCTACCATGCCGCCTTGGTAGGCAAGTATTATTTGGAAAATTTTGCCGGAGTAACGGCCTCGGTAGATTTGGCCAGCGAATTTAAATACCGCACCATTCCCCCGTCCAAAGACACCCTGTGCATTGCCATCAGCCAGTCCGGCGAAACGGCCGACACCTTGGGCGCGGTCAAAAAAGCCAAGGAATTGGGCTTTAAACGCCTTGCCATTTGCAATGTGTTGGGCTCGGGCCTGACGCGCGCGTGCAACAGTGTCTTTTTTACGCATTGCGGGCCGGAAATCAGCGTGGCCTCCACCAAGGCCTTTACCAGCCAAATTATTTCTTTGTACGCACTGGCGATTTTTTTGGGGCATGCCTCGGGCAATATCAGCCAAAGCGTGTTTAATAAGCTCTATAAGGAGCTCATGGCCGTGCCCAAGGCCATGGCCGAAACGCTCAAAATAGAGTATGAGGTCCGCCACCTCACGCGCAAGGTGTACAAGGCCCCGCGGTTTATCTTTTTGGGCCGCAACGTAGATTTCCCCATTGCGCTGGAGGGGGCCTTAAAGCTCAAGGAAATTTCCTATTCCTGCGCGGAAGGTTTTGCCGCGGGGGAAATCAAACACGGGCCAATTTCCGTCATAGACAAGGGCACGCCCGTGGTGGTGCTGATGCCAAAAAACCATTTGTTTGACAAAATGCTATCGGCCTGCCAAGAGTGCCGCGCGCGCGGCGCGTTTGTGGTGGCTGTTACTACGCCCGACGGAAAAGACGAAGCCGCCGCCGTTACCGATAAACAGATTGTGGTGCCGCAAGCCAGTGAATATTTACAGCCGGTGCTGGATGTGGCGGCCTTGCAGTTTTTTGCGTATTGGGTGGCCAAACGCTTGGGGCGTGATATTGACCAACCGCGCAACTTGGCCAAAAGTGTAACGGTGGAATAAAGCCTATGCGTCTGACCCGGGCCTTGGTAAAAACCTTTTTGCCCCCGCGTCCTCCTGCCTCTCACAAGGGATCCTTTGGGCGGGTGCTGGTGGTGGCCGGGTCAGAAAAAATGGGCGGGGCGGCGGTACTTTGTTGCCGCAGCGCATTAAAATCCGGCGCCGGATGGGTGGCCTTGGCCTTGCCCAAAAGCCTCCGGTGCTTGGCGGCTGCGGCCTTGCCGGAAATGTTGACCTGCCCCCTGCCGCAAGAAAACGGCCTGCTTTCGGCGCGGGCCGTGCCGGTATTACAACGATTTATTGCGCAGTTTCATCCATCGGTGGTTTTGGTGGGCCCGGGCTTGGGGTCCTCCCCGTTTATTCTTCCCTTTTTAAAAGAAAATCCGTTGCCAGCGGTGCTAGACGCGGACGCGCTCAATGCCTTGGCCCGCCAGCCCCACTGGCCCCAAGTGCTAGGCAAAGGCGTGCCGCTGATTTGCACGCCGCATCCCGGGGAAATGCAGCGGCTGTTAAAAAAACCGGTTTCTGAGGATGAAAAAATACGGCAAAGTTATGCCCTGCAGCTGAGCCAAAAAACGGGCGGGGTGAGCGTGCTCAAGGGGCACCACACCGTAATTACCGACGGGAAAACGGTATATATCAATCCTACGGGCGGCCCTGCCTTGGCCAAAGCCGGCAGCGGCGATGTATTGGCCGGGTTTGTGGCCGGGCTGTGGGCGCAGTTGGGTACGGCCGGAAAATTTGACAGGCAAAGTGCCTTGCGCGCCGCCGCGTGCGGGGTGTATTTGCACGGGCTGTGCGGGGATTTAGCCGCCAAAAAATTAACGGACCGCTGCGTGCTGGCCGGCGAAGTGGCGGACCAGCTGCCCGGGGCGTTTAAAAAAGTATTGTCCGCCCGTTAGTTCCCGTGCGTAAGGGCGGAATATTTTATAAAATAAACCTATGCTTCATATTGTATTGATTGTACTGATTGTTCTTGTTTTATTGTTTTTGGGCACCGTGTATATGTGCGCGCGGATTGCCGAAAAAGTGTTGCATCCGCAATCCAAACGCAAGCCGCTTTCGGTGTGGCCGGACCAGTTTAAACTGCCCTATGAAAATATTTATTTCCCAACGCAGGACGGCATTTTGATTAAGGGCTGGTTTATCCCCAATGCGGCCTCCTCTAAGACGATTATTTTAATGCATGGCTGGGGCATGAACCGCGGGGATGTATTTAAAAACACTTACTTTTTGCATGATTTGGGCTACAATCTGATGTATTTTGATTTCCGCGCGTTGGGCGAGAGCGGCGGGACCACCAGCTCTATCGGTTATTTGGAAGTAAAGGATTTACAGGCGGCCCTTGCTTTTTTGAAGGCGACGCGTCCCTTTGCGGCGGAAAAAATCGGTCTTTACGGTCTGTCTATGGGCGGTATGGTGGCCATTTGCGAGGCAGCCCAAAACCCCGAAATCGCCTGTGTGGCGGCGGAAGCCTCTTACTATTCGTTCCGCCGGGTAGTGTCGCGTTGGGCATGGGTGCATAACAAGGTGCCCTATTTTCCGCTGATGCCGATGATTTTGCACTACATCCGCCGCAATCTGACCGTCAATCCGGAGCAATTCAGCCCCAAACACAATATTGCCAAAATTGCCCCGCGCCCGGTGTTTATCATTCACGGCCGGTATGACAATTTAGTGCCCGCGGCCCAAGCCAAAATGTTGTTTAAACGTGCGGGCGAGCCCAAGAAAATTTGGCTAGTGCCCGGCGCCCAGCACAACAAATGCGCCGAGGTGGGAGGCTTTGAATACAAACAAAAACTGGGCGAGTTTTTCCGAAAAAATTTGTAAAGGTGTAAAGATTATAAGCGGGGCGGAACCTTTTGTTTCGCCCCGCTTTTATAACGCTTTGTCCCGAGCCGTTTGCGCCGTTCTTTTTGGGGGTTGCGGCCCGCAGGGTACTCTCGGGGCCACTGCCCCCCCACCCATACCGTCATTGCCGGAGTTACAGTGCGCAATATCTCCGGGTCTGTCTTTGTCCCTCACGCCGTCGCCTTGGAGAGTTTGGTGGCGCGCAGGGGGCGGCAAGCCCAGCCCGTCTATGCCGTCATTCCCGAAGGTTGTAATCGGGAATCTCAGCCTTGTTGTTGTTCTCCTTTTGCCATTTGCCTTTCCGTCGTTACATAAAACAGGGTCATCCTGGGTATAAAGGCCAAAAAGTGGTGCTATTTAGCCCGGTTTTTGTAATAAATGTACCAGTTTAAATAGGCCGCTCTAT
>CAVDMZ010000019.1:0-14732 GCA_963610115.1 Duodenibacillus sp. | reverse complement strand
GTATTCTTTGTTTTCATTTTTCTCTTGGGTTTGGCACCATTTCTTCAATTGCCCGGCAATGGGCTTACCAATGGCCTTTTCCGCTTCTTCCTTTGTTTGGAAAACTTCCTTGTTGATTTTGCAGCCGCCCGGCTGGGCGCTTTCCGCACTGGTGCCCCACATAGAGCCCATAGCGCAGTCATCTTCACCCGTCAGGATGCAGCAGGTCAAACCGCCGGCAAACTCGGCAATCATTTCACCCAATTTTTTAATCAGCGGCTCTACTAAGTTCTTTCTCCACAGGAAGTATTTCCACTCCCATTTCTTTTGGGCGCGCTCTTTCATCATATCCCACCACCACGGGGTGATGCCCTTGTAATCGTGGGTGATGTCTAACTTGCCCGAGCCGCCGCCGGAGGCGAAGTCACCCGTGCCCAAACCGCCTAAGCGGCCGGTATCTACGGGTTTAAACATAGCATCGCGCAAGGCGGCTTTGGCATCGGCCTTGCCCATGGCGTCGCGCGAAGCGCGGGCCTGCGCGGCGCTGCCTTGTCCAAAGTAAGAGCGGGACGGTTTATCCGCCGCGCGCAACGGCTGCAAAGACACCGGCTTGGTGCCCTGTTTGGGGGCTCCGGCCGAGTTCTGGTTGGCCGCGCGTTTGAGGTTGGCGCCGCCAAAGCGGCCAAACCCACCGCCGCCACCGCGCAAGTTCATAGAGGCAGAGCCCAACTCTTTAATCTTGGTCGGGGTGCGTTGGAACGCGGCGCGCGTAGCCGCCGGAGCATATGCCCGGGGCGAATCACTGGCCGCCGGAGCCGCGGACGGATAATCATCGTCCAAGCCGTCGCGGCGGTCCATATCGTACCCAGGTTCTTCTTCCGGTTCGGCAGAGCCCCAGCCTTTAATCAGGCTTAAGGGGTCGCGCCCGGCCATTTGTGCAATCTGTCCGTTGGGATCCTCGTTGCTGGGGTCAAACCCATAGCGTTCGGGATCAAAAACGGAGTCCTCCGAGCCCGGAGGGACAATCGGTCCCTCATTGACGCTGCCGCTGTATTTATACAGAAACGGAAGCATCAGCAAGGCAGCGGCGGCGGCCACAAAGAAAGGCGCGTCGCGGCGGGTGCGCTCAAAAAGGGTCTTTTTGGGCTTGCCGTTGCTGCCGATTTTGGAGGAAACACGTTTAGAGAACGGATTAAAAGCAGGCTTGCTGTTTTTAATCTTATCGCTGAACGTGAAGGAATCCTTCTTATTCTCAGCCATAACAGTCTCCTTAGAGATAACTGCCTTCATCCCGCAAAACCTCTGCGGGTACTGCTGGGTCTTAACGGCCGCCTGGACACGTTAAGGCCGGGTACTGCTACAAAATCGGTAAGGCCGATACTTACATTTAAGCTATATTCGGCCGCTGTGTCAACCCGGGTTGAGCCACCCCGTACTTCCTTCCATGACCGGGAAAAAGTCATTCTCCCCCGCGGGCAGATTGTCTAGGCCGATGTTAAACGTGTTGTCCAGCTGTTTTTCGTCAAACCCTTTGATTGTCTGCTTGACCAAATTTTGAGCCTCTTTTAAAGCCTCTTCGTCCGGCGGGTCGGCCTTCTCCGCCGCGGCCAAGGCCGCACAAGCGGCGTCTAAATCATCGGCGTACGAATTTAAATACGTCGTTTCACAACGGCCCTTGGATTTTAATTTCACGCCGCAAGCGGTGCTCATATTAGAAAAGGTATCCCCCACTTCTTTGCAGTTGGCCTGCACCGCCGTCAAATTGCCGCGCCACCCCTGCACCGCCCCGCAGCTCTGGGGCACGCCCGCGCGGACCTGCCGGATGAGCTCGCGGGATTTCTCTAAATTGCTGTTTACGGTCGCGTTGGCGCCTTCGCCCAGTTTGCGGCATTGTTCCTCATTGAGCAAGCGGCGGTTGGCGTCCTCAAACTGGCTGACCATTTCATCGCCCTGCAAGCGCACCCCCGAGCCTTCCCCCGTAGAATCAAACACCTTTTTGGGCATATCCATGGAAAGATACCCCGCCAAGGCCAGCTGTTTTTTAAGCATCAGCTGCTTGGCCCGCTCCGACGCGCGGCTCATCAGCCACACGCGGGCTAAATCCTGCTGGGCCTTTTGCCCGGCACTCAACCCCCCGCCGGAATTGCTCAGGGCGATGCTGCCCGTGCGGTTTTTGCCGCCCAAGGAAGCCTCCATTCCGGACAAGGTTTGCAAGGAAGCCTTTTCCACCGCCTCGCCAAACCAGTTGAAAGGGGCACTCCCTGCTACGGCGACCCTGGGCAACAAAGCTACCGTGTCTGAGGAACCGCGCGTGCGGCGGTTTTCCGCGGCCGTGCGCGCCAATATATCGGCGTCCTGTCCAAAATACACCTCGGCATTGTTTTGGGCGGCGTCTGCTTGGCGGGCCTCTTGGCTCCAGCCATTGACGCGGCGGGTCATCGCGGCGGGGCTTTCTTCCCCGTCCAACGCCTCATACGCACCCGCCAGCCCGTCCGCGCGCAACCCGCGCGCGCGGCGCGAAGCATTGACCGCCGCCAGATCAAACAACCCCGAGCGCGGCCCCGCGGCGTTAAAGCCCTCTTGCACCTTTCTGTCAAAGACCGATAACGCACCCGCCGTCTCAGCCTGAGCGGCAGTTATGCGTTCCCCGTCACCCACCCACGTCAGCAAAGCCTTGGCAAAGCTGATAGTTTGGGTGTCCTGCACCGTAAAACCCATACTCCACGCTAAATAGCGCAGCCCCGGCAGATGCCCCACCGGTATTATAAATATAATCGCAAACAGGAAAAAAACAAGGGCCGCACCCGCCAAATACCGCTTGCGGCGCCAGCGCTCTTCAAAAGAGGGCCGGGCCGCCGGAGGCGGGGTGAGGGGTGGGCGCGCCGTCAGTGGGGCCAAAGACGGCTCCGCCGGAGGCGGGAAATTGTTTTTTTCCTGTTTCATATATTCCCTCCGGGCCGCCGGAGTGCGGCGGCCCAGGTAAAATAGCTACTTGGTCGGGCCGGACCCGGTGGGCAAGGCGGCCCGTCCGCTGATGTCCACCACGCGGCCGCGGTTAAACTGCTGGCGCAGCTCCCGCTCGCGCAGGCGTTTTTGATAATCGCGCTGGCGCTGGGCCTTTTCTTGTGCGACCCGTTCCCGGGCTTTGATGTAAATCAACTCCCGCTGGGCTTGGCGGTACTGCATAGTAAAATGCGCATACACCACCACCCCGCTGGCCACAATAATGAGCAGCACGGCCCAAGCAAAAATACGCTTCAACATTTGATCTGCCTTTGCCATAGCTTGCCCCCTCAGCCGTTGCCTAAGCTCCCTTCATCAATGGAATTGGAAACATCTATCCCTGCCTGTTGAACAGTAGAGAACACATTAGAAACACCCGTACTGGAAGCAAAGCCTTCGCCCATGCCCAAGCCGTTGCCGACTTTGCCGACAATTTTACTAATCCATTCAGCCACCGGGTTGATCCAAGCAATACCCACTGCCGCCACAAACAAGAAACCGCAAACTGTAAACACAACACTGGCGGTATCTGAACCGTATTTATTCATATACTTGAAACAATCCACCAAGAACAGCCCCAAGGAAAGAGCCATCGCTGCCGTAACCGCCGCAGCCGCTATGGTGCCATAAGGGCTCATATTCTTCAAAGTAGAAATGGCAATCATCGCCGCAATCGTGGCGAACAACAGCGCAACTAATTTCCTACCCAACTGGCTGCGTTTGGCGGCACGCTCTTGTTCCGTGGTGTCAATTTCGCTGATGCTGTTATCCAAATTGGCTTGTTTGGCCTGCATGTCTCCTTCAAAATCTTCCGTACTGGCCGTACCGCCGGTGGTTACGCTGCCGTCCGCGGTTTGGATACCGCCGGAGAGACGCTCCCCACCCATAAAGACCTGGGCCGCTTCGTTATCGGAGCGGTGCCGGTTGGCGGCCACTTTGCCCGACTGCACGGCAATGGCGCGCAGGTCGCGCCCTTCCTTGGAGTTTAAGCCCTTGCCCACGCGGGCATCGCGCCCCGCCGGGACAAAAGAGGACGAGGCCGCCCCGCGGAAACTGCCGTTAGAGGCCACCAGGGTGCTGCCCTCGGGCATAGCCCCGCTGATAGAAGAGGGCCCGGAGCGGTAGGCCGCCTCTTGGCGGGCCGCACTGCGGGTGGACGCACCCGACGCGCCGAACCCTTGGCCGCCCGTGCCTAAGCTAGAACCTGAGGCGCGGGCCATGGCGGCACGTTGCAAGCCGCCGGCTTTTTCCTCGCCCAATTTGTTAATTTTGGTTCCTTGGGCCTTGTCCGCCGCGGCCGCCGCAACAGCAGAACCGTCCGGCGCAGGCGCACCAGAGGCGGCACGGGATCCGGCAATAGCGGTGGCGGCATTTTCCCCCATGCCCAAACCGCCTTCGCCCTGCCCTAAAGCCGTGCCCCGCACGGAAATCCCGCTCAAGGCGGCCACCGCGCCCTCGCCGCCGTCAAACATACGGCCTTCGCGGGCGGAAACCTCCTCGGCGGTGGCAAACTCGTTTTGGCCCCGGCTGATATTGATGCCGGAGTATTCTGCCGGCAGCGGATCGCCAGCAGCAATAATCTGTGCCAAAGAGCGGATCTTTTTCTCTTGGGCTGCGGGGCCTTCCGTCGCATAATTGTATACACTCAGGCCCGCCATGCCGACTGTTACGCACAAGCCCAACAGGCCCGCTTTGCTGAGCGCGCCCATACGGCTTTTCAAGATTTCTAAGACTTTCATAATTCCTCCGGCTCCTTAAAAATAAACTTACTTCGTTTCACTGGCGTAGTGGGATCTCAAAGCCCCACTGTATTTTGCGGAAGTGGAATATTTTTTGTTAAAATTGGCCTTTTCCTCATCAGTCGGCACATCCCAATCCTTTTTCCAAAAGGCTCCGTCCGTCGCAAAATATTCCACGCTGTATCTCTGGGCCAACTCCTTGGGTCTGCCCGGGGAATACATCGCGCCTAACATTTTGTCAACCACTTTACGGGCCATGTCCGCATAGGACCCTTGGCTGGTGCCCGTTTCATAGGTGGTGTCGCCCCATTTTTCTCTAAAATTATTGATTTTTGTTCTCAGTTTGTTGCGGGCGTTCTTTTTCCACAAAGCACGGGTCCCCAGATCCACAAAATTGGGGACCCAAGACCAGTTGTTGCAGCTCTTGACAAAGTCCCGGATGTCGCGGCGCAACGATTCACGCGCGTCAGCATAACTCTCCACATCCGCCACTACATCGCTCAAATTGGGCATGGCCACATCCTTAAAATCCTCGGAGCTGGAGCCGCCGCCGGTGGTCACATTTTCCCCCACCAGCTGAATACCGCCGGAGAGTTTTTCCCCTCCCATAAAAACGCGGGTGCCCTCGTTGACAGAGCGGTTGCGGTTGGCGGCCACCTCGGCCGACTGTTTGCGCAAGCCCTCTAAGGAGTTCATTCCGCTAAAGCGGCGGCCGTCTAAGACCGTAGCGTCGCGCCCGCCTTGAAAGGCAGCCACCGGACCCGTGGCCGCGGCCAAACGCGGATTGGCTTGGTTGCCGCCCAGTACGCCGCCGCGCAAAGTTTCGCCCTCCATCCCCGTGGAAGCCTGCAAGGGAGTAGCGTTTAAATTGTGTCCGCCCGCACGGGCCATGGCACCGTTCATGCCGTATTTGCCCGCAGCGGATTTATTTAAGGCCGCAGCGGCAGCCCCTACCGCCTCTTTCCCGTCGGCCGCCTGTGCCTGGGCGGCTTGCGCCTTGGCATTGGCCTCTAAGGCTGCAATTTTGTCCTGCAAAGAGCCCATGGCCCCATTGGGACCTACGCCCAAGGCCGTGGCGCCGTTGGCCCCTAATCCTAAGCCCTCGGTGGCACCGTCCATTTTGAAAGCCTGAATCTTTTGCTCGTCTTGGATGACGGGCGGCGTATCCGGGATCTGCACGCGCTGCTGGTCGCTGTTCATCAGCTGCATATCTTTAGACAGCGTGGCGCGAATGCCGGAGCGCACTTCGCCCCCTTCGCCATAGCCCACGCCGCTGTAGGCGCCCCCGGCGGCCCCTCCGGCCACAAAGACCACCTCTTCCTCGGCGCCGGACGAAAAAACTGTATTCGGGTTGACCTCTTCCGGCGAGCTGAGCAGCTGCCACGCCCCAATGCCCGCCAGCCCCACCGCGGCGGACAAACCCACCGCCTGCAGAGCAGAAAGCGCCATTTTTCCTGATTTATTCTTGCTCCATGTTAAGATTTTCATATGCTCACTCCTATTTTTCCCAAATTACCTGTCCATTCTGGACGGTATAATATTTACCCGAGGTGGGGTCAAACTGACGCCCCCCACTGTACCCGCCGTATTGGTTGTACATATTCTTGATTTTGGATTCCTGTTTCCAAGTTTGCATTTGGGCTTTGTTAGTGTCCCTCCAGCTGGAATAATACGCATCCCAGCGGGCTTTGTTCACTTTACCCAAAGCTTTTTGCTGGGTCTGCCCCAAAACGAGGGTGTCATTAGAGCCCGTGCTCACACTGCTGCCCCCCATGGAAAAAGTGGTAGAACCGTTTGCCGTAGTCTTGGTAATGTTCAATTTACCCAATTCTGCATCACTCATGCTGCTCAAATCATTGTATTTCAGCGTAGAGCCCAACTCCCCGCGCACGCTCTCTGCATTGTTCAATTTGGCATATTCTGCCTGGGCGGCCTTACCCGCTTGGGCATTGGCAAAGGCATTGGCCTGCTGGGCTTGGCTGATCTGCGCCCCCACATATTGCTGTGCGATATTGAGCCCAAAATCTACCACTTTTTGAAGTATCTGGGAAAGCATTTCCCGCCAAATCTGCTTTTCATCCTCTTCCTGGGCTTGTTCTTGGGCTTTTTGGTTGGCGTCTTGCACCCCTTGGTCCAACCCGCTTAAGTCAGCACTGCTGGCGGGGGCATTGGTATCTAACTCCAGCCCGCCCAGTTTGTCCAACTGGATGCCGCCGCTGTCATCCATAAAAGCTCCGCTGCCTTTGATATTGCCGCCCATCATGGCCTTTTTGGCATTGAGCAATTTGCCGTCTTTTAAACCCGCCGCCGCCCGGCTGCCCATGGCCGTTTGATACAAAGCTTTGCGCGCGCTGCCGCTGCCCGGGCCCTGCGGGGTAAAACGGTCGCTGCCTTTTTCTTGGCTGCGGAAGTTAGAAAAGTCCCCCCGCGGCCCAAAGGTACCGCTCATCCCGGTGCCGCTGGCCCCTTTCAAACTGGCGCTGTTTAAGCTGCCCACTTGCGTGCGGGCCCCACTCCCGCGGCCGCCGGCTCCGCCGCCGTAATACCGCCCCGGCACATAAGCACTGCCTTGGGACGTGGCGGAAGTGTCCAGTTCGCTGGCGGCCTCTTCGGCAGCCTCGGCATCCTCGGCTTGGCGGGCGGCTTTGTCGCTGGCGCTGTAGAGGCCGGGGGCGCCTTTGTCCTTCATATCCGGGTATTTAGAGGCCAAGAGGTACTGTTCTGCTTCGTCAGTGGAAAAGGGCATATTGGCCAAATCGTACCCGCGGGTTTCAAAATCAGAAAAATCCTCTTTGTCGGACGACCCGGCCAAACTGCCCAAGGTCAGCAGGGCCACCAACGCGACAATCACCACCGCCCCGTAGGTATAGGCTTGGCGGCGGTCCATGGAGTTTAATTTCTTAAAGGCATTGCCCAGCACGCTGCCTTTGGGGGCGGGCTTTTTGCCGGAGGCGTTGAGGGCGGCCGCGGCGGGTTTTTCTTGGTTATTTTGTTTGCCCGCCTTGACCTTGGACCCTTTGTTAAACAGGTTGAACATAACAAACTCCTTTTACATAAATATAAAAAATCACTCTTGTTGACCCGTAAGAAGACGACTCATACGCTCAAACACAGAGTTTAAATCCTTCGCGCACCCCGGCGCTACTTATAGTATAAACGGATCCGCGCCCTTTGTCAAGCCCTCTTCCGCATAAACGGTTACTCTTCCGGGCGGACAAACGGTAACACGCGTTCATTCGGGCCGACGTATTTGATGACCTCTAACTGCCCGCCGGTTTCGCACAAAAAGTTATACCCCTTTAAACAGTTTTGGTCGTCCTGGCACAGCTGCAGTTTGTCATATCTGCACAAAAAATTAATCCGCGGCGGCGCGGTAAACACCGTCATCACCACTTTCATCCACGTGCCGGAGGGACTGATGGTAAGCTTGAGATCTCGCAGGCTCAAAAAACGCAGCATGGCCGGGTTGTTAAAGCCCAAATATTCGCGCACCTTTTTTTCTATGTCCTTTTGCAGGTAGCGGCGGTCCCAGCGTTGCAAATAGGTGGTGGTGTGGCTCTGCAGCTGGTAACGGCGCGCGGCGTAAAAACCAGCGATTTCCAGCTTTTGTGCCAGCACCAGCAAGCCGAAAATTTTAATGATAAACAAAATAAAAATCACCAGTACCGGAAAGAGCAATACCGTTTCCGTGGTGGCTTGGCCGCGGCGGGATGAAAAAAGACGCATCATGGGGCCAACCTCACACTGTATTTGGGAATGGGGTTGGGCCACACGCAATTGTTGTTGGAACGCGGGCAGGACACCGACACCGTATTGCGCACGTACGGCTCATAGCGCTGGGTGACGTTGATATTAAAGCGGTTGGCCGGCAGAGAGAATTTTTGCTTGAGTACCACCCCGCGGGCCAACTGGCGCAGGCGGGTGCGGCTGGACGGGGTCAAATAGGCAAATTGAAAGAGGTCGGATTTGATAATGCTCTTCATGGGCAAATCCAACGGATAGGCCCCGGAGTGCGCCGTGGAACCCTGATAATCCGCCGTTACGTAAAAGCGGACCTTGTCCACTTCAAAGGGCTTGGCCTCCATTTCAAAACGCTCCAAGGTGGCGCCGGACTGCTTGCCGCATTCGGTTTCGCTACAGTCATTGGTGTTCAAGGCGTAGCTTTGCCGGAACATACGCGCATTTTTGACCGTGTCCTTATACGCATAGGTCTGCGAGGCATAGACACTGCCCGTGCGCACAAAAATAGTGGCATATTCCTTAATGCTCTGCAGGGCGATGCCCGTCGCACCGAAAAAATAATTGTCCGCCAAGGCCTTATCCGTCATCACATAGTGACCTTCCTCCTCGGGTTTATCTTGCGGATCTTCCTTTGCCCAGCCAGTGCGTTGGCCCTCGTAATACTGCAGGTTCCAATCGTCTGAGGCCGCCGCCGGGATTTTGTTGGCAATGGCGCCCCCGCGGCCCAACTCATGGCTGGGGCCAATCGCCGGGAAAGCCCCCGCGCTGTAAAAAACGTCAAACACGGTCAAATCATTGCGCGGGTTTTCCGCCGTGGCTTTGGGCGGAATGGTGTAGCTCATGGTCTTCATGACTCTGTAGGGAAGCGGGCCGTTGATCTGCGCCAGCGCGTTTAAGTACCCGCTGGTGGCCGACATGGACGAATAGGCGGCATTGTCCAAGGCAAATTGTTGGCGGACCTTGGTCATAGAGAGCTTAGAGGTTTCAAACAGCAAATAAATGACCAAAATAAAAATAGGCGCAAGCATCACCGCGGGCAGCAAAATCTGCGCCCGGCGGCTGCGGCAAGTGGAGAGCACAACACGCATAAACCTATTCATTTTGGCAAAAGTTGCCCGACAAAGGCAAACATCCAGCGGACAATATCATTATGAAACGCGGTAATAAAAGCCGACAGCACCACCAAGATACTGCCCAACATCAGCATATATTCAATAGAGGCCTGCCCGCGGCGGCTGCGGCGGACACGGTGCCAAACTGCTTTTATTCTGCGCATAGACTTACTCTTCGTCTTCGGTAAATTTCGTCCCTTCCGGGGAAATCAGCCCCTTTTCAATGGCCTTGACCACGGCCTCGGTGCGGCTGCTGACGCCCAGTTTGTGGAACGCACTGTTTAAATGGTTCTTAATGGTCTTTACGCTGCAACCCAACTCTTTGGCCAGCTCTTTATTGCTTAAGCCCTTGCCCAAAAAGTCCATGACTTTGATTTCCGTCTTGGTCAGCGTGGCTTGGCTGGGCATACCGCCCTCGCCCATGCGGCGCAACCCGTGCAAGAGTTTGCCCATCAGCTGCTGCGGAATCATCAACCCTTCCGCCGTAAAAGTTTTAATGGAATTGACCAGCTCCGCCGCCGGCAACATTTTAGACAAATACCCGTTGGCCCCGGCCTGAATGGCATCTAAAACGTGCGCTTCATCTTCAAACGAGGACAGCATCAGCACATTCACTTCCGGCGCGGTTTGGCGGATTTGCTTGGTGGCGGCGATGCCGTCTAACTTGGGCAGCTTGATGTCCATCAGCACCACATCGGGCTTGAGCTTCTTGGCCAAGGCCACCGCCTGCAAACCGTCAGCCGCTTCCCCGACCACCTCTATCCATTTCTCTCCGGTCAGCACATCCTTAATGCCCTCCCGGAAGAGGGTTTGGTCATCTGCAATAAGCACTTTGACTTTTTTCTTCTTATTCATGTGTTGTTCGCTCCCGTACGGCGTCAAAATCAGTTGCCGCTTACCGGCAAGGTAAAGTTAAAGCAGGCCCCCTTGCCCAGGCCCTCGCTCTGCGCCCAAATGCGCCCGCCGTGATTGGTTACAATATCCTTGGCGATAGACAGCCCCAGCCCCAAGCGGCCCACACGGCTTTTGTCGCCCACTTGGATAAAGCTGGTAAACAGCTGCGGCGCCTGCTGCGGATCAATGCCGTCGCCAGAGTCCATTACCGACACTTTAGCATTTTTTTCATCCAGTTTGCTGACCTTCACGGCAATGCGGCCGCCGTCGGGCGTATGGCGCACGGCATTTTCCAAAATGTTAGAGATCACCTGGCGGATGCGTTTCTCGTCGGCAAACACCGGGATTTCCCCCGCACTTTCAAAGGTTACGTCTATATCGCGCTTGCCGGCCTTGTCCTTAAAGATTTCCGCGGTTTTTTTGAGGCTGCCCGTCAGTTCAAAATGGCTCTTTTCAATGCGCAGCTTGCCTTTTTCAATGGCGGCCCAATCCACCAAGTCCTTAATCAAATGTTCAATTTGCGCCACCGATTCATCCATATAAGACATCTTTTTGGCTTGGTCCTCGTTGGGGGTCATCTTCTTTTTGAGCATATCAAAACTCATCTTTAAAGTCATCAAGGAGTTAGACAAGTCATGCGACACAATGGAAAAGAATTTGGACTTCATATTGTTCAAGCGGTCTAAATCGGCGTTGCGCACCTTGAGCTGGGCGAGCAATTCCTTGTTGCTTTGTTCCAAGAAGTATTTATCCAAGGCGCGGTTGATGGTGCGTTTTAAATAGTCAAAATCCACCGGCTTAATCAAAAAGTCATACACCGATTCCTTCATCGCCTCCATAATGGAGTTGAGCGAAGCGTACGCCGTAATCATCAAGATTTGGCTGTCTTGGTTGAAGGAGCGGATTTTGCGGATGAGATCCAGGCCCGTTTCATCGGGCAAATTGTAATCCATTAAAATCACGTTAAAAAATTCCGACGCGACCAAATCCATACACTCCTTTCCGTCGGCGGCTTGATAGACCTTATAGCCTTCTATCTCCAGCAAGTCCGCCAGCGTTTCGCGCAGGTTATTGTCGTCATCTACGACTAAAATTTTTACTTGTTTATCCATAGCGGGTATCTCCGGTTTTACGATAAATAGCCAAATAAATTTCAAAAATCGCACCGCCTCCGGCGCGGTTGTGTATAAACATTTTTCCCTTGTGGCGGCTGACAGCTTTGCGCACCACGGCCAGGCCCAGCCCGGTGCCGCGGGCCTTGGTGGTAAAGAACGGCGAAAAGATTTTTTCCCTTAACTCCCCCGGCACGCCGGGGCCTTGATCGGCCACATAAATGCAAACCGCTTTTTTGCCCACGCGCGATCCCAAGGTGACCGTGCCTTGGCCTTGCATGGCCTCGCAGGCATTGGAAATTAAATTGCGCAAGGCTTGTTTTATTTCCTCGGCATCTATCTTGAGGCGTGCAGTTTCGGGGTCCAGTTCCTCCTGCAAATGAATACCGCCCGAGGCCGGGAAAGAAAGCAGCAAATCATGCAAATAGCTGTTTAAATCAATGGTGCTTAAAATCATCTCGCGGCTGCGGGCAAAGCCCAGCACTTCGCTGATGATGCTGTTGGCCTGTTTAATTTCCGCCTCAATGATAGAAAATTGTTTGATGAGTTTGGCGTCCTTGGGCGGCTCTATAGTCTTAATCAGGCGCGTGGCATTGCTGATGACCGCCAGCGGATTGCGGATTTCATGGCTGATAATAGAAGCCATTTGCCCAATGGCGGCCAAACGTTCGGTTTTGACCAGTTCGTCGGTGGCGGCCTTAAGTTCGGCGGTGCGCTGCTGCACCCGCAGTTCCAATTCTTTATTCATTCCGGCCAATTTGTTTTGCGCAGAAACCACGGCATTTTTGCGCTCACGCAGGACCTGCGCCATATGCAAAAATACCCGCGCCAACTGGCCGATTTCATTGTTGGGGATAATCAAATCCTGCTCTTGGGGCCGGTAATCCTCCTCCCGCTCCAACTTGACGGCGGCCTCCTGCAGACGGCGCACCGGACGAACGATGGGGCTGATAACAAAATACCCCGTCAACAGGACAAACGCCGCCATAACCAGTAAGATGACCAACACATCCCACAGAGAATGAAAGGTGCTCTCTAGCAGCAAGCGGCGAATGGTGTTTGCCGGCTGCTGCACATACACCGTCCAGTTCGTTACGGGCACATGGGCTTGGCTGGCCAGCACAGGTTTTTCGCCGGGCAGTTCCACCCGGGCTCCGACGCGCGCGCCTAAAGCCTTCCCCAACGCGTGCAACTGCGTGCGCAAAGGCAAACGATCTGCCAAGGCCAGTCCCCCGCCGGCCCCGCTGTAGGAAATTAAACTACCGTCGGCACTGGTAACGGCGATAAATAAATCATCGGGATAACTCTCTTGCAAAACGCGCCCCAAGGGGGCCAAATTCATCTCCGCCACCAGCACGCCCGTAATTTGCGCGTCCTTTAAATGCCGCCGCAATGGAAAGGCCATCATGGCGTAAAGCTGCCCGTTGACCCGGTTGACCGAGCCGATATAATCCTTTCCTTGCTCCACGCAAGTCTGCAAAATGGTGGCGAGTTCAGAGGCGTAGCTAAAACGGCTGCCCTCTGTGCTGGAATAAAAGAGCTGGCGGCCCTTGTTGTTTAAAACGGAAATATGGGTAATTTCGGGGTTTTTGGCGCGTAAATAGTCAATGTCTTCTTTATTGATGAAGGGGTGCCCGCCAAAATCGGTATGCAAATCGGTAAAGACGGAAAAGAACTGCGCCTTGCGGCTGACTACTTCAGACAGCACGGAGGCCACCTGCTCCGCTACCGTGCGCTGCTTGTCCAAAATTTCGTTTTGCAGGACGCGGTTGTCCACACGCAGCACATGCCAGCCGATGAGTAATACCGGCAAGGCAGACACCACGCTTAAAGCCAAAATGGCTCTGGAAAAAAGCCGCCCTGTTTTTTTGCTCATACTTACCTTTGAAAAAGGTTGATTGCAGGCGGGGGCCGGGATCGCTCCCAAGCCCCCGCTTACTAAAACCAGTACTTTGCGGCCGCGTTTAGCAGCTGCCCGCCGGGGCCGCCTTGCCGCCTTGCTGGCGGGCATTGGCCGGGTTCAAAAATTCCAAGCCGGGTTTTTGGGAAACGCTGCCAAAATCCAACAGCTCTTTGCCTTCCCACAAGAAACTGGGGGAGGCGCTCATGCCGTATTCATCTACGTAAGCCGCTTCGGCCTTGAGCAATTCCACACCCTCGGTATCAAATTTCTTCATAATTTTGTTGGGATTGATACCCGCCTCTTTCATGGCCTTATCCCAGCGGCTGGAGCGGTAATCTTGGTTGCGGATTTCCAAATATTTCCAAAATTTGGAGGGATAATATTTGGCGATGAGCAACTGGCGGATATTCTCCTCCCACTCGGCCGATCCATGCAGGCTTTGGAACTCCCCGGTGTCCTTGTTGTAATTGACGATATAGCGCACCTTAATGGTTTTATCCGCGGGGATTTTGCCGTCCTTTTGCGCTTGGATAATCAGGTTTTCCGCCATGGCGCCATAGGGGCACTGCGACATCACGAATAACTCCAATACGCCCGGTTGGGCAATTTTGTCCTGGAAGACGCCCGTGCGGCTCATTTTCGGCAGGACCAAATACTTTCCGGTTTCCTTGATATAGCCATTTTTGAGGGGCTGTTCAAATTTTTCCAAGGCTTTGGGCGTCTTGGCCAGCAAGTAAACAGGCAAAAAGCTGTAGTCCACATTGGCCAGCTCAGCCTCTTGCTTGGCTTGGTTGTAGTCCATCGTGGTTACCTTGGCTTCACCTTCTAAAAAGGTAGCCAGCCCCGTCGTGATCTGCGGGTCGTGCTTGCCTGAGGCATAGTCCGGCGATTCCACCACCACAAACTCCATCACCGGTTTAGCGGCCGGTTTCTTGGCCGTTTTGGCCTTTTTGGCCGGAGCATTGGCCGCCTGTGCGGCCAGTGCCAAAGCGCAGAGCGCGGTTAAAACAAATAATTTCTTCATCCCTGTTTTTCCTCTCTTTTAATTTATTCTTTATCTTCCAGCACGACACTTACCCCGCGGATACCCAGCCCGCACAATAAGTTGTATGCCAGCAAAAAGAAAACGGTAAACACCAAGAACAGCAAGGTATTCACAATCGCAGACATAATCATATTGACCACAAAGGCCATATTCAAAGAGACCTCCGGGCTAAACATATTCATAATGCCGCCGATGAACATGACC
>CAVDMZ010000018.1:0-15048 GCA_963610115.1 Duodenibacillus sp. | reverse complement strand
TTTTCCCTACAATCAAAATTTACCAAAAAAAAAACATTAGGCAAGTGTTTTAAAAAGGGGAGCCCACTTCTACGACGACAAAAAGAAAAAATGTAAAAAGACCAATAAGGCTGGGATTCCCGATTACAACCTTCGGGAATGACGATGTGGATAAGACACGCCGTTGTAAAACGTCGTCATCCCCGAGTGTTTCTATCGGGGATCTCAACCACTTCCGCCGCTGTGTCGTTTCGCCGTTCATAAAAACTAGTGTCGTGCTGAGGTGTTTTTGCTCAGCACCTTCCATCTTCCCGTTGTTCATTAAATAAAGACAACGGCCACTACTAAAAAAATGGAAGATCCTGGACTAAAACACTCCAGGATGACCCCGCTTGATTTAACGATGGAAAGACAAGCAGCAAAAAAATTTATTAGGAGGGCTTTCTTTGGTTTGCCGGGTCCGTCAGCCCGGGCACGGCGCCGCCTGCCACCGCCCACAAATACAGGCTGGCCACAGAGCCGTACGGACTAAAACGGCGGCGGTATTTTTCAAACAAGGTCCGCGTGATTTTGCGGTGCCGGTACAACATGCGCAGGCCGCGCTGAATGGCCAAATCATCATAGCTCAATACATCGGGCCGCTGCAAGCAAAACAAAAGCAGCATTTCCGCTGTCCACACGCCAACGCCCCGCAGGGCAGACAGGCGGGCAATGGCTTGCGCATCGTCCATTTCCGCCACGGCGGCCAAATCCAATTCCCCGCTATGCACCTTGCGGGCAAAATCTAAAATGTAATCTGCCTTGCGCTGGCTGATTCCCGCACGCCGGAGCTCCTGCACCCCCAACGCACAAACCCGCTGTGCCTTCACCTGCCCCAACCGATCTTGCACGCGCCGCCACACGGTGGCTTGGGCCTTGGTGGAAATTTGCTGCCCCACCATGTGGTGTACCACGGCGGAAAACAAATCCCCGTCCACCGCGCGCCGCACGGGGCCCACCTGCTCTATCACGCGGGCCAAGCGCGGGCATTTGCGCTTTAAATATTCGGTTTCTTTTTTGCCGTATTTAAAATACATAGAGATAAAAATCCCCCTTGCCTTTCTGCGCAAGAGGGGATGGGTAAAAACTATTTATCCTCAAAATAGTTAATCTTCATGGCGGCGCGCACATCGTGCAAGGTTTTCGCGGCCACCGCGCGGGCCTTTTGGGTGCCTTGTTTTAAAATCTCATACACCTCGGGCAAGCGGGCCTGCCACTGGGCGCGGCGGGCGCGGATAGGCGCCAGCTCTGCCTGCAAGACCTGATTTAAAAACTTCTTAATCTTTACATCGCCCAAGCCCCCGCGCCGGTAGTGCGCTTTGAGCCCGTCTAAATCTTTGTATTCGGGCCAAAACTGCGCAAAATGCTCCGGGCGGCAGAAGGCATCCAAATACACAAATACCGGGTTCCCCTCCACTTGGCCCGGGTCCTCCACACGCAAGTGATTGGGGTCGGTAAACATAGACATCACCTTCTTGCGTACGGTTTCCTCGTCGTCGGACAAATAGATGCAGTTGCCCAGCGATTTGCTCATTTTGGCTTTGCCGTCGGTACCGGGCAAGCGAAGGCAGGCCTTGTTATTGGGCAGAATAATTTGCGGCTCCACCAAGGTTTTGCCATAGGTGGCGTTGAAGCTGTGCACAATCTCGCGGCACTGCTCCAACATGGGCATTTGGTCCTCCCCCACCGGCACGGCCGTAGCGCGGAAGGCGGTAATATCGGCCGCCTGGCTGACCGGATAGACAAAAAACCCCAAGGGAATACTGGTCCTAAAATCACGCATTTTGATTTCGGATTTGACGGTCGGGTTGCGCCCCACGCGGGCCACGGTTACCAAGTTCATATAATAAAACATCAGCTCCGTCAGTTCCGCCACTTGGGATTGGATAAAAATGGTGCTCTTTTGCGGGTCAATGCCGCAAGAGAGATAGTCCAACGCCACTTCAATAATATTGTCGCGCACTTTTTGGGGCTGGTGGGCATTATCGGTCAAGGCCTGCGCATCGGCAATCATAATAAAAATTTGGTCAAACTGCCCGCTGTTTTGCAGGCGCACCCGCTCCTTGAGCGAGCCGACATAATGCCCCACATGCAGCCGGCCTGTCGGGCGGTCTCCGGTTAAAATAATTTTTTGCATAAATCTTCCTTTGGTAATATGCGCCGCCTCCGTGCGGCCTTACTTGTATTATATTAAAACATATTCCCCAGCAGCAAAAGAAGCAGCCCCAAAAACACGCCGCAAAGCAAAAGTTTCGTTAAGCCCAGGTGTTTTTTAAGCCAACGGTTAAACACCGAGGACTCCTTACCGCACAGTGCCAAGGCAAAGACCAAAACCAGGGGCACAATAAACATTAAATTATAAACCAGCAAATATTCCGCCGCCTTAAAAAAATGCTCGCGCGCTTCTTTTAGGATGACGATAATCGTAGGCAGATAAACTTGCCCAGTACACACCGCTTCCACCGCCGACACCACAAACCCCACCGCGCAAGCCGCCACCAACAAGCGCCAAGAGGAGCTCTTTTTATCCCGCAAAAAGAAACGCATTACCTTGTGAATATATTCCTTGTAACTCTTTGGCAGCTGCAAGATTAATTTTTCTGACTTTTTGGTGCGCATATAGATGATGAAGTCATATAAGCTTAAAGCAAAAAACAAGCCACATAACCCCACCGTAAGCCATTGAATGGCCGACGTAACCACAGCAAAGCCCTTCATCGCATACAGGAAACGGAACGCCCCCAGCCCCAAAAGCACATACGCCGCAAAGACCGAGGCGCAATACGCACTGCCTACTAAAAGTATTTCCCGGCGGCTGTATTTGTAAACGGACAAAAAGGAAATAAAAAAGACAATCACGGCAAAGGCACACGGGTTAATTCCGTCCACCAGCCCGGCCCCGACAATCGCCCAGAAAGTAATTTGATTAAACATCGCCTCGTGCTGTTGGCGCTGCAGGGCCTGGGAGTCCGCCGCGCCCCGGGAACTTTGGGACAACGGCTCGGTTTGCAACGCATCGGAAACGGCCGCAGGCGCAGAAAGGGAACGGCCCGGTTGGGAAACGGCGGAAGCCGGCAAGCGGGCCGCGGCGGAAGTTTCCGGCGCAGGGTCAGCCGGGCGGGAACGCAGCATTTCATTGAGTACCTCGTCGGCCCGGTTTATTTGCCGCGGATATCCTTGCAAAACCGTGTCCCCGATGACCAAGGCCGGAATACCCAGGGAATCTACCCCCCGGTCCTGCAAGGTCTGCGCAAAAACCAAATTGCCCACGCCCTGCGTTACATCATAGCGTACCAAATTAATTTCTCCGGTGTGCCGGGAGGCAAACGCTTCTGCAAAACCGTCCTGCTCCAAATGCCGGCAATGCGGGCAATACGGGGAAGTAAATAACCATACCGGGATGGGGTCGGCCTGCGCGGCAGCGCATACTCCCCCCACGGCCGCTGCCAAAAGCAGCGCCCAAATTATATTTTTTAATCTCATTCTTTCTCTCCTAACACCAAGTTTTACACAATGAAATTTGCGTTACTTTCGGTTTGTATTTGAGGTTACACTGTAGAAGCTGTTCCTGCTCCCGGGCGGAAGCACCCGACCCGGCGGCCCGGAGCAATCTCTTCTGTAATTGCAGCAAAGTTTCCTTATCGTATGGCTGCAAATGCGCCCCGCACGGGCAGCTCTGTGTGCTGCGTTCTAATGCCTTGGAAAGCAAATACCGCCCGTTGAGTTCGGCGCAGGCCTCTTCGCTTAACGCCGCCGCCCCCCGTTGCGCCATAAACCAAAATCCCCCCACGCCCACCAGCAAGACCAGGCAAACGGTCCACGCCCACCGAACCCTCTTGCCGGGCAGAGGCTGTGCCGTCACCCGGGCCCACACCCGCCGCTGGACCGCACCGTCCGGGTCAAAATCTAATTTTCCTGCCCGTTCGGGCCAATTCTGTTTCATAGCTCCTCCATGTCCTTGCGCATTTTCTGTACGGCGCGCTGCAACAGCGTGCCGACATTACTCTCGCTCAAGCCGCTCAGGGCGGCGATTTGGCGATTATTCAAGCCGGAATAAAATTTTAAAGAAATTATGTCCCGCTCCCGCACCGATAATTTTTCCGCCGCGGCCAGCAAACGGCTTTTCAGGGCTTTCTCTTCCGCCTGCTGCAAGGGCGACTTTTCCACAGCGGGTAGCAGTTCCTCCGTTTCCGGCGCCAGAGAAAACCACCGCCGTATCCGCGCCCACCGCCAATACATATTTACTTCATTGCGCGCAATGGCAAAAATCCATTGGCTAAAGTTCCCTTTTTCTTCGTGATACGCATTCAATTTTTCATACGCCTTGCGCCAAGCGGAGGCGCACAAATCCTCCGCCACGGACGCATCCTTTACCCGCACAAGGATGTATGCGTACACGCGTTTGAAATAGGTTTCATACCATACGTTGAAAGTATCCATACACTGATACTATGCTCCACACAAAAAAGTATCACGTTTTTTATAGTAGCGTTCTTGTAATGGGGCTGGCAAACAAATTTGTTAAAATAAAAATATGTCCAAACTAAAAACCATTTTCTTCGGTACGCCGGAAATTTCCGTGCCGTATTTAGAGTTGGTCAACCAACTTTCTGATTTACAGCTGTGCGTCACGCAGGCCGACAAACCCCGCGGGCGCGGCATGGTGATTACGCCCTGCCCCGTCAAGCAACGCGCCTTGGCGCTGGGGCTGCCTGTGCGCTCCCCGGAGAAAATGAAGGACATTTTTGAAGAAGTGCAGAATACGCCCTTTGACCTAGGCGTCGCTGTGGCGTTTGGCAAAATCTTCCGCCCGGACTTTTTGGCCTTGCCCAAACTGGGCATTATTAACGTGCACTTCTCGTTGCTGCCGCTTTTGCGGGGGGCCGCGCCGGTACAGCATGCGCTGTTTAATGATTTTAAAAAAACCGGAGTAACGGTGTTTTGGATCCGCCCGGGAATGGATGACGGCCCGATTTTGCTGCAAAAGGAAATCGCCGTGGACCCGCAGGACAATGCCGAAACCCTCTTTCAAAAATTAATTCCGCTGGGATTGCTTGCCCTGCAGGAAGCCCTCACCCAGATCAGCGCCGGGCAAATCACGCAAAGGCCGCAAGTGGGCGAGCCCACCTTGGCACCGATGATTCAAAAAGAGGACGCCGTCCTGGATTTTCAAACCATGTCGGCCGCGGACATTCACCACAAAGTGCGCGGGCTGGCCTGCGGGCCCAAAGCGCGCACCGCCTGGCAAGGCCCGGGCAAAAGCGAAATGCTACAAATTTTGCGCACGCAGCTTCCCGCGGCGCCCCGAGGGGAAAATGAAGCCCCCGGCACGGTGCTGGCCGTTGAAAGCACCCGGGGAATTTTAGTAAAATGTAAGCAAGGAAGTGTTTGGTTGACAGAGGTACACCCCGCCGGGAAAAAACCCATGTCCGCCGCGGCCTTTGCCTGCGGGCACGCGCTCAAACCCGGGCAGCGGGTGTTTGTGTATAATGGATAGCAAAACCGAAACCAATTTTGAAGATTTTATCAATAAAGGCAAAAGCTCCTCCCGCGGGAAGTGGATTGCCGCGGCGGTGGTGTTTGTATTTTTTGTAGCGCTGATTTTGGTGTCTATTGATTGGGTGCTGGGAGCTTTGGTGCATACGCGCAAAGAAGTGCAAGTGCCTGACATTACTCAAAAGCCCGTTACCGCCGCGCTCAATGCTTTGGCCGGGGCCAATTTGGCCTTAAAGCAGGCCGGGGTGGAATTTGCAGAGGACGTTCCCCCAGGCTCTGTGTTGCGCCAAATCCCCACCGCTGGAAGCACCGTGCGCGAAGGGCGCGTGGTGCGCGTGTGGATCAGCCAAGGCGATGAAATGGTGTTTGTGCCCGCAGTGGAAGGGCTGGATCTGCGGGCGGCCCAGCTGGCCATCCGCCAAGCCGGGCTGCAGGTGGACAAGGTGGAAAATGCTTTTTCTTTGACTGTAGAAAAAGGACTAATCATTTCCCAAAAACCTAAGGCGGACAGCATGCTGACCCGCGGGGATAAAGTCAGCTTAACCCTCTCCAACGGACAACCGCCCGCCAGCGTAATTTTGGTGCCGGATTTCCGCAATAAAAAGCTGGCCGAGGCCACCCTGTGGGCCAGCCAGCAAAATATGAATTTAACCGTCAAGGAGGATGCCAAGTCGCCGTTCCCGTATGGGACGATTGCCGCGCAAATGCCGGGTGCCGACAGCGAAGTGGCCCCCAACTCTGCCTTGGAGGTGGTGGTCAGCCGCCGCCCCGCCGGAGAGGACGAAAAAACATACCATTTGCATTATGAACTGCCGCAGGGCAAAAAGCCCATGCGCATCCGCGTGGTGCTGACGGATGCCAACGGCGAACGCGAGGTCATCAACGAATCCAAGCAACCCGGCAGCAAGGTAGATTTGGAAATCCCGTACAACGGGGCGGCCACCTTCCGCATTTTGTCGGACGGTATTTTGGTGCGGGAGCGGGAAATACAATGACTTCCCTAATTGCCCCCGGAAATGGTAAAATAGTTATTGCGCCTTCCATTTTGTCGGCCGATTTGTGGCAGTTGGGCACGCAGGTGGAGCAGGTGCGCCGGGCCGGGGCCGATTGGCTGCACATAGATGTCATGGACGGGCATTTCGTCCCTAATTTAAGTTTTGGTCCGGCCGTCGTAAAAAGTTTAAAAAGCCGCGCACAGCTGCCGCTGGATACGCACTTAATGGTGCAGTATCCGCAGCGTTTTATTGCGCCGTTTGCCCAAGCGGGCGCGGATATTTTGACCGTGCATATTGAAGCGGCCGATGACGTAAGAGAAGCTCTTTTAACCATTAAAAAATGGGGGGTGGCCGCCGGGCTGTCTGTCAAGCCCGACACCGACCCGGCCCGTTTGGAACCGTTTTTGGACATCTTGGATTTGGTGCTGGTCATGACGGTGCAGCCCGGCTTTGGCGGACAAGGTTTCTTGCCAAGCAGCCCCCGGCAAATTGCCGCCGTGCGCCAGCTCCTTGACCGGAGCCAGCGGCCCATTTGGCTGGAAGTGGACGGCGGCATAAATGCCCAGACCGCACACACGGCCGCGGCCGCCGGAGCGGACGCGCTGGTCGCGGGCAACGCAATTTTTGCCGCGGCGGATCCGGCGCAGGCGTTGCAGGCAATTTACAAAGCCGCCACAATTTAATTACATACCGCCTTTTGAAAAAAGGGCGAACAAGGAGAAGTTAAAAATGGCAGTCGTCATTAGATTACAAAGAGTGGGCAAAAAAGCCCAGCCCCAGTACAGAGTCGTCGCGATTGAAAAGAAAACCGCCGTCGGTTCTGAAGCCAAGGAAGTGCTCGGCCAATATCATCCGTGCAATAAAGAAACGGCCCAGCAAATCCACCTGAACTTGGAGCGCGTACAACACTGGATTAAAAACGGTGCCAAACCGTCCGAAACGGTAGCCAGCCTGATTAAGAAGGCACAAGCCGCCGCCAAATAAGAGGCGTTATGAAAGAGTTAGCCACTATCCTTCTCAAATCCCTCTCCGCAAATCCGGACCATGTGGTGGTGGAAGAAAAAGTTGAGAATAATAAAATTTACCTGACGACCAAAGTGTCCGCCGAGGACAAAGGTAAGGTCATCGGTAAAGACGGCTGCATTATCAAGGCCGTGCGCACCGTGCTCAGCGCGGCGGCGGCCAAGCAAGACGTAAAGGTTACGCTCAAGCTGGAAGACTGATGCTAAAGGTAGATGTGGTTACCGCGTTCCCGGATATGCTTTCGGGGCCGTTAGGCCAAAGCATTGTGGGGCGGGCCCAAAAAGCCGGGGTGCTTAAGCTGGGGTTTACCAACCCGCGTGATTTCACGCAGGACAAACACCATACGCTAGACGACCGGCCCTACGGGGGCGGCCCCGGGATGCTGATGAAGGCAGAGCCCCTCTACCAGGCGATTAAAAAGCTGCGCAAAAAAAATTCGGTGGTCATATTGACCAGTCCGCGGGGAGTAACCTTCACGCAGACCTTAGCCAAGAAATTGGCCAAAAAGAAGCACCTGATTTTTGTTTGCGGGCATTATGAAGGGATAGACGAAAGAGTATATCCCGAGATGGATATGGAAATATCGCTGGGGGATTTTATCCTTACCGGCGGGGAGCTGGCCGCGGCCGTGATGATAGACTCAATCACCCGGTTGGTGCCCGGCACATTTAAGAAGCAGGATGTTACCGTTTCCGAGTCGTTTGAAAAAGGGCTTTTAGAGGCGCCGCAATACACCCGGCCCGAGGTGTGGCGGGGTAAAAAAGTGCCCGAGATTCTTTTGAGCGGCCACCACAAACAAATGGAGGCCTGGAGACGGGAAAAAGCGCTGGAATTGACAAAAAAATACAGACCCGATTTGCTAAAAACCTCTCATGCAAAAAAGGCCGAAACGAAAACAAGCGTCAAAAAAACGGCGGCAAAAACCGCCGCAAAGACGGGTAAGAAAAGAACAACGAAATGATTTTTCGGAGGAAGTAAGAGTTATGAATATCAATCAAATCAAACACAACTTGAAAACCAACGTGCCGTCCTTTAAATCCGGCGACACGGTGCGCGTGAAAGTGAAAGTAGTAGAAGGCGACAACGAACGCTTGCAGGCGTTTGACGGCGTGGTCGTGGCCCGCAAAGGCAGCGGCATTGGCGAAACCTTCACCGTGCGCAAAATTTCGTTCGGCATTGGCGTGGAACGCATTTTCCCGGTGCACTCCCCCCGCGTGGAAAGCATTGAAGTGCTCAAGAGCGGCAAAGTGCGCAGAGCCAAACTGAACTACTTAAAGAAACTCTCCGGCAAAGCGGCCCGCTTGCAGGAAGTTAAAAAACCGACCGCTGCTGACAAAGCCGAAGTTACGGCTCAAGACGCGGCCCCTGCCACCGAGGCCAAATAAGCAAGCCTTCGGGCAAGATTATTTCCTCCAACATAAAACCCCGCTGCCTAGGAGCGGGGTTTTTTATGGCTTCTTTCCCCCTCTTTTGAGAAAAGACAAAGGAAAAAATGGGCATAAAGCCGTTATAAAACGCCGTCATCCCCGAAGTGGCGGCCCGCAGGGGGCGGCGCGCAGAGCAGTAAGGGTTGTTCTATCCATGCCGTCATTCCCGAAGGTCGTAATCGGGAATCTCAGCCTTATTGTCGTTTGCCTTTTGCCGTTTGCCTTTCCGCCGTTACACAAAACAGGGTCATCCTGAAAAGTTGTAGTTCAGGATCTTCCATTTTTCTGGTAGTGGTCGTTGCCTTTATGAAATAAACAACGGGGAAAATGGAAGATGCTGAGCAGAGACATCTCAGCATGACGCTAGTTTTATAAAAGGCTTTTTCTTATGAAAGAAAGCCATAAAAATCCCCCGGGACTTACTGTCAGCCCCGGGGAACGAAACGGTTTAGTCAGAGAGGATAAGCTGTTTGTCCACGGCAGTAATTCTGTCGGTACTTGTAGTAATACCGCTACTAGAACTGCTGCCAGACAACAACTTAGAGCAGTCCTCACTGGAATACTGGCATATAGCCTCATCCCACGCATAGAGTATTACTTTGTAATTATCAGATCCAGTCCTAATGCTGTTATCAGCGCTTTTGAAATTAAACACCCAGCGCTTACTTTGGTTTGCAGTCTGTGAACAGGCCGCACAGGCCGTTCCGGGGGTACAGCCTAAATAGGAACCATCAGAATAAACGTCCCAATAATTCTCAATCCCCAGGCAGTACTTCATCGCTGCCCAAAGCCAATTACTGGAAGTAGGGAAAATAGACGAATAGTACGCGTTGGTAAAGACGCTCCGCTCTCCCGTGTAACAGGACATAGGGAGGTTCCCATCAAAAGCCCCGGCCGCCGCCGTGCGGCTATAAGTCGCACCCAAGCACCACTGGCCCTCTTGCTCGCACTGGCAGGTAGTCTTGTTTAATTTATACCCCGAAGCACAAGAGGTTTTTTGGCACTCGCAGGTGCAAGAGGTCTTATTCAATGTAAAGCCGGAAAGACAAACCCGGGAGCAAGTGGTTGTGGAGGTACACGAATTGGCCAAGACCTGGTATTTCGTGCCGTCGTCGGCCTTGCGCTCCACCCATTGCAAGGAGCAGTTGCCCGTAGCGGCCGGGTTGGGAATATCGTTAAGTCCCAGCACCAAGCCTTGAATGCTGTTTTCATCATAAGACTGCGCCGGGGAGCCCAAAACATTGATTGTGTTGACCTTGAGCACATTGGCCTTTAAGCGCACCTGATCCCCCTGCAGGGTACTAATAGAGGAGGTATAGCCGTTGCCTTCGCGGGCAAATTCCCCCTCGCCCCCCCGGGCTTTGAGATTGGTGGTTTCAAACAGGGTGGCCGGCATGGCCACTTGCCCGCCGGACAAGGCATAGTCCAACTGATAATTACCCGCGTTTTGCGCCGTCACCCGGCCCCCCGAACGAACGGTCACCCGCGAGGACTGGACCCCGCCGGGCGCGCTCAGTTGGTCAGAGATCTTCAAGCGTTCAAACTGCCCCAAACGCGACGGGTTGAAGGACACACTTTCCACCACTTCCGCCGGGGCGGAAGCGGCACAGAACATCAGGCCTAAAAGGATTGCTATTTTATTTTTCATAGGATTCTCCGAATGATTTAAAATCCACTCCTATTGCCCCTTGCTCAAGAGGACTTGCCGCAACAAGTGACCGTGCGGTATTTGTAAGTCGTCGTGTATTTGTTCCCGCAGGCTACCGTGCGCTTCTTGATATGAGGACAACTTACAGGGGTGTTGCCATTGCAGCAGGAAACCCCCGGGTTAGCAGCACAGTATGTGGAAACATTAAAATCATCCCCTGGCATCTGGTTGCAAGAAATACAACTCATCTCATACTGATTCCCCAGAGAATCCGTTCCTCCACATTTGCAGTCGGTAAGCCCCGTATAATCTCTATACACATCCACACACGAACTGGCGCTAGAGCAGGCAGGGGTGTACGTATTGGTGGTGTCTCCGTCACAAGTGTCTGCCGTGGAGGAAGTGGTATCTGTAGCGGCCCCATATGTGGCGGCATAGCCCGACTTCGTGGTAGTGGCCACTACATCCCGGCAGGTCATGGCCGTGCCGGAGCAAGTAAATTCACTAGAAATATTTCCATTGCAGGTGTCCTGAAGAACCGATGAGGACGAGCCCTCGGAATAGGTGGTCCACGCACCGTATTTATCGGTGCATTCGCCCTCGCCGCAGACTAAAAAGGTGCTTTCTTTGTTATCAAAAGTCAAACGCTGCCAGCTGATTTTGTGGTTGTCCTTGCTGCAGGTCGGAAACGCAGAGCCAAATAAAGTCAGGCTGTCCGTATAAGCAACATTGTCGGCCTCAATGCTCTGCAAATCCCCCCCTTGCAACGAACCCACCTCCAAGCGGTGGCGGAAGGTCAGCAGAGCCTCTTGCGCCTTGTTGGCGGGATAATTCCCCACGCGCAGCACATAACTGCGCGCGTGCGGCGTCAAGGCCGTGGATTGCAGGTCCAGCTCGCCGCCCTTTAACGCCAACACCCCGTAGTTTAAACCACTTTGAGCCAGGGAAGTATCCGGGCGCACGGATAAATATTTCCCCGCCTCCAAACCGCAACTGCCCAGTAACCCCACATCACAGGTCCCCACCACTCCCAGCTCATTATACGCCAAGTAGGGCACCGGAAAATAGGTTACCATTTTGATATTATCCGCCGCAAAACACGGCGCAAATAATGCAAAAAGCAAAAGTCCCAAAATTCTCTTCATATCTTCTCCCATCCTGCGCAATATAAAACAACTCTTATTTTAGTATAGCTCATAAAAGATATTTTTTCAACTGATTTTGCCAAAAAACACCTCTGCGCAGGCAGCAAAAAACCGCGCCCGACTGCGGCGCGGTTTCAAAAGACCTGTTGCCAAATTAACGGCGGATACTTTTTTTGACGGCTCTTTTAGCCGGGCGGGACGGGGCTTTCGCCTTTGCCTTCGTTTTCGGCTGGCTATTCTTCGCCCCGGTTTTCCGCAGGGCCTTTCCCTTTGCTTTTGGCGCGGCCTTGCGGGCGGACGGTTTTTTAGCGGCGGGTTTTTGAACCCCCGCTTTTTTCGCCGCCGATTGGGAGGCCTTGGTTTTTTTAGCCGCCGCTTTGGGGGCCCCGGCCTTTTTGGCGGCCGTCTTTTTCCCCGCTTTAGGGGCTTTGTACCCCTCTAAGGCCAGCGGCAGCACCTCGTCCATATGCTTGACGGGGATAAGCGTCAACGCTTGGCGGACCTTTTCGGGCAGCTCGGCCACATCCTTTTCATTGGTGTGCGGGAAGAGAATTACCTTGACTCCCTCGCGGTAGGCGGCGAGGAATTTCTCTTTGATCCCCCCCACAGGCAACACGCGGCCGGTGATGGTTACCTCTCCGGTCATGGCCAAATTCTTCCTGACCGGCAGGCCGGAAAGCAAACTGACCAAAGCCGAGGTAATGGTAATCCCCGCCGACGGCCCGTCTTTGGGTACGGCGCCTTCGGGGAAGTGAATATGAAAGTCTGTATGGTCAAAGTTGATACCTTTGCCAAAGCCGCGGCTGCGCGCATACGTCAGCGCGGCGCGGACGGATTCCTTCATCACATCGCCCAACATTCCCGTTAAAATCAGCCGGCCCCGGCCCGGGATTTTGGCCGCCTCAATAGACAGGGTTTCCCCGCCTACGCTGGTCCACGCCAGCCCCGTGGCAACGCCTACGCCGTTTTCCTCTGCGGCAAAATTGGAATACTTCGGCACGCCTAAATATTCATGCAGATTTTTAGCGGTAACGCTGATTTTTTGGCCGCCGTTTTCTACATATTTTTTGGCCGCCTTACGGCAAAGAGTGCCCACTTCCCGCTCCAAATTGCGCACGCCGGCCTCGCGCACATACTCTCGCATCATCAGGGCCACGGCGTCCTTGGCAATTTCCAGAGAGCCGGGTTTTAAGCCGTGCAATTTCATCTGTTTGGGGATGAGATAATGATCGGCTATTTCATGTTTCTCATAATCAGTATAGCCGGAAAAATCTATAATCTCCAAGCGGTCGCGCAGGGTATTGGGAATGCCGGAAAGCGAATTGGCCGTGGTAATAAACAACACCTTAGACACATCGTACGGCACGTCTAAAAAGTGGTCCACAAAGTCTTTATTCTGCTCCGGGTCCAACAACTCCAAGAGCGCAGCGGCCGGGTCGCCCCGCCAATCCGAGCCCATTTTGTCTATTTCGTCCAACAAAAACACCGGGTTGGAACTTTTGGCCTTGCTGATGCCTTGGATAATGCGCCCGGGCATAGAGCCAATATAAGTGCGGCGGTGGCCGCGGATTTCGCTTTCATCGCGTACGCCGCCCAAAGACATCCGCACGAATTTACGCCCAATGGCCCGCGCTATGGACTTGGCCAGCGAGGTCTTGCCCACGCCCGGAGGCCCCACAAAACACAGTACCGGGCCGCGCAAGCCTTCGGTCAGCTTGCTCACGGCAATGTATTCCAAAATGCGTTCCTTGGGTTTATCTAATCCGAAATGATCCTCATCCAACACTTTTTTGGCGGCGGCAATGTCCAGCACGTCCTGTGTGGTTTGGTTCCACGGCATATTGACCAGCCAATCCAAATAGGTGCGCGACACCGTCGCCTCCGGCGAAAACGGCGCCATTTTCTGCAAACGGTCCACCTCTTTTTCGGCCGCTTCTTTGGCGGCGGCGGGCAGGCCGTTCTTTTTAATCTTAGCGCGTATGGCGTCTAATTCCTTTTGGAAATCGTCCTTTTGGCTGAGCTCCTTTTGAATGGCTTTCATTTGCTCATTCAAATAATATTCCTTTTGGTTTTTTTCAATTTGCGCGCGCACCTTGGAGTGGATTTTTTCCTCCAAGCCCAAAATTTCCACCTCGCTGGTGATGAGCTTTAAAATCTTTTCCAAGCGGTCTTTGATGCCCGTCGCTTCCAAAATTTCTTGGCGTTGCTCCGTCTTAACTACCATATTAGAAGCAATGGTATCGGCCAGTTTGGACGGGTCCTCTATCTGCCGCAGAAAAGACACCCCCTCCACCGCAATACGGCGTGAGACGCGGGCATAATGGTCAAACTCGTCTAGCACCTTGCGCATCAGGGCCTGCACCACCGGGCTGCGGTCCTCTTGCTCCTCTATGTAATTGACGCTGGCAAACCAAGTGTTGGACAGGTCGTTAAACTCCAGCTTTTCCACTTGGGCGCGCACCAACCCCTGCAGAAATACCTTCAAAGAACCATCCGGCATTTTGAGCGATTGCGTAATTTGGCTCAGTACGCCAAACTGATAAATATCCTGGGCCTTGGGATCATCCACCTCGGCCGATTTCTGGGAAAGCGCCAACACATATTTCCCCGGCGCCTCCAGTGCCATTTCTATCGCCACCACCGATTTGGGCCGGTCCACCGACAAAGGCAATGACATCCCCGGAAACATCACTACATCCCGTATAGCAACCACCGGCACCACCTTGGGCAAAGAAAGGGTTTTTTCTATTGTTTCTGACATAATTTTCTCCCTATTTATATCGTAGAAATTCTATTCCCCCCGCGCAAGCGCGCTTTCGGGCTATTTTAGAAAAGTATAGCACATTCTTTTAAAATTAGCAAGCATTTTATTTGAGTGCTAGTTTTGCTTTTCCATGACCCCATAGGTCCTAGGCCCTTTTTCCCTAAAAAATAGGTCCAAAGGCCCTTTTTTCTTTCGCGATAAACCGATAAGATAAAGTAGATCTTACTCAAGGAGCTTTTGTATGAACAAAAAAATATGGACTGCTTTATTTTCCGCCCTATTTGTGGCGTGTGCGTGGCCGGCTGCGGCCGCCGGAACGGAATGTGCCGAAGCCCTGCAAGAGGCCGCCTACAGCTTGAGGGAAAAGGCCCAAGACCAAACCGAAGTAACCGAAAAAGATATCCAACTAGCGCAAATGGCCCTACAGGCCGGGCTGCAAACCCTTTCCGCCCACGAATTTACTCAGGAGCTGACCCAGCAAGACAAAAAAATCTTTAAACTGCTGGATAAAACCTTCCCCAAAATTTTAAAT
>CAVDMZ010000017.1:0-15165 GCA_963610115.1 Duodenibacillus sp. | reverse complement strand
TGTTTATTGAGTAAAGACAACAACCACTACCAGAAAAATGGAAGATCCTGAACTAGAACTTTTCAGGAGGACCCTGTTTGATGGAACGACGGAAAGGCAAACGGCAAAAGGCGAACAGAAATAAGGCTGGGATTCCCGATTACGACCTTCGGGAATGACGGCATAAATAAAGGTCGTTTCGCCGTTCGCAGTTAAAACAGCGGCCACCGGAGCGTCTATAAAAAATTCCACACAATAGAATTTCAGCCTAGCTGGGGGTTTTCTTTATACAAAAACCGCCCCGTGAGGGGCGGTGTAAATACTTTCGGAACTCGCTTAAACTTAGGCGTTGGCTTTCTTGGCCACGTCCACCAACTGTTTAAACGACACCGGGTCTTTGATCGCCATTTCAGAAAGCATCTTGCGGTTGAGCGTAATGCCGGCTTTCATTATACCGCAGATAAATTTGGAATAGCTCATCCCCTCTTCGCGCACGGCGGCGTTGATACGGGTGATCCAAAGCTGGCGGTAATTGTGTTTTTTGTCGCGGCGGTCCACATAAGAGTGCACCCACGATTTACCCAATTGCTGGGTAGCCATGCGCAAGCGGCGGGATTTATCTCCGTAATAACCGCTGGCGGCTCTTAACAATTTTTTCTTTCTGGCGTGTCTGGGAACGCTAAATTTAATTCTCATTTTGCTTCACCTCTTATTTGGCTACGGGCAGTTGTTTCTGCAAGATGCGTCCGTTGAGGGAGTTCTTTTCAATCACTCCGGTTGCGCGCATGTCATGTTTGCGGGAAGCAGAAACAGGCGTAAGCAAATGTTTTCTGCCGGCTTTGCGGTGGGTATATTTACCCTTTGCGGTTACGCGAAAGCGTTTCTTCGCGCCGCTGTGGTTTTTCATTTTAGGCATTTGTTTTCCTCTAGTTTAATTTCGCGCCGTGGGGCGCGCCCTCCCCTACGCAAACCAGTGCGCGGGCAGGTGTTTAGTTAAAAAGAAAGTTAGGCTTTCGGCACGAAAGTCATGGACATACGGTTGCCCTGCTGCTGCAGGCCGCCGTCCACATTGGACAAGGGCTCCAGCCGTTTGGCGGCGTCTTGGAGCATTTGCATGCCGATGTCCTTATGTTGGTTCTCCCGTCCGTGGAACACCACGACCAAGCGAACCATGTCTTTCTTTTTAAGAAATCCTTCTATCTGTCTGAGTTTGACGTCCAAGTCGTGCGGAGCAATGCGCGATTTAATGCGCAGTTCCTTCATAGTTACCTTGCTTTGTTTTTTCTTGGCGTCTTTATTCTTTTTGCTCTGTTCAAAAACATACTTGTTGTAATCCAGTATTTTGCAAACAGGCGGCTGGGCGTTGGGTGAAATTTCCACTAAGTCCAGCTCTTGTTCCTTGGCCATGGCGATGGCAACGGCAAGCGGCTTAATGCCAATCATCGTGCCGTCAGAATCAATGACTCTCACTTCTTGCGCACGGATATTTCCGTTGCGGGTGTACAGATCTTTTTTAAAGACTCTTCTGTTGTCGTATCTGGCCATGTAAATATTCTTGTAAAAAAATCGTCCCTTAGAGGACTTTCTTATTATAGCAAGTTGCGTAAAATACTGTCAAACGCCCCAAAGGCAAAACCCCGCCGCCAGACTGACTTTTCCTCCCAGTGGTTGAGGAAAAATTCTACTCCCAAAACTTGCGCTTTGGCCCCTTATCCACCCAAAAGAAGGTCTTAGGATATTTTAGGTCTTAGGCGTCTTAATCCGGCAAGCCGTGCGCAGCGGGGGGCAAATATAGTAGAATAAATTAACAATTTAGACGAGGTACGTAAATCTATGAGCAACCGCAGAATGGCCAGAGAAAGTGCTTTGCAATGTCTTTACTATGCCGACAGCGCCAAAATGCTGGACGGCGCAAAAGTGGAGCCGTATGTAGAGGACTTTCAGCGGGAGCTGGGGGAAAATTTTCCCTTCTGCCAAGACCTCGTAGAAGGTACCACCCGCAATTTGCCGCAGATAGACGCCTTGGTGTCTAAATACGCGCGCAATTGGACCATTGACCGTATGTCGGTGGTGGACCGCTCTATCTTGCGCATGGCCGCTTATGAGTTGGTTTTTAGCCAAGAAAAGACCCCCGTGCCAGCCGTCATAGACGAAGCCATTGAATTGGCTAAAAAATATTCTACCGACAACTCCGGCAAGTTCATCAACGGCCTGCTGGACCAATTAAAAAAAGAACGTAAATAACCAAGGCGGCATACCATGGCCCATCCTGCCGAAGAAATTGCCAAGCTGCGCCAAGAAATAGAGCACCACAATCACCTTTATTATGATTTGGACGAGCCCGTTTTGTCCGATACGCAGTACGATGAACTGTACAAAAAATTGCAGACCTTGGAAGCGCAATACCCCCAATTTATCACGCCGGACTCCCCCACCCAGCGGGTGGGCGGCACCGCCAGCGCTACCTTTGCCCCCGTCGTGCACGCCGTGCCGATGATGAGCTTGGACAACTCATACAATGCGCTGGATGTGCGCGTTTGGCACGACCGTTGCCGCAAGATTTTAGGTGTAGATACTTTTGAAATGGTGCTGGAAGCAAAAATTGACGGCATCTCGTGCTCCCTGACCTATACCGACGGTGTTTTAACTACGGCTGCCAGCCGCGGCGACGGGAAAACCGGCGAGGACATTACCGCCAATGTAATGACCATACGGGGGATTCCGCACCGTTTGGAAAACGCGCCCGCAGGCACTTTGGAAATCCGGGGCGAAATTTATTTGGACAAAAAGGATTTGGCTCTTTTAAACCAGCACCAGCAAGAGCGAAACCAAAGTATTTTTGCCAATACGCGCAACGCAGCGGCGGGCTCCTTGCGCCAAAAGGACCCCAAAATTACCGCCCAGCGCCCGTTGCAATTTTTTGCCCATTCCTTTGGCACGGGAAACATCGGGGCAGACCGCTTTAGCGCTTTTATTGACGATTGCAAAAAGTGGGGGTTTGCCGTTTCCCCGGTGCGCCTGCAAAGTAGCGACATCCGGGAAATCCTCCGCTTTTACGAGGATTTTGACGAAAAAAGAAAGGACCTGCCCTTTGACACAGACGGTTTGGTCATTAAGGTCAATTCCTTTGCCCAACAGCGGCAGCTGGGCGCCACCGCCAAAAGTCCCCGCTGGGCCATCGCCTTTAAATATCCAGCCCAGCAAGCCACCACGACCCTCAACCAAGTAATTTTTTCCGTCGGACGCTCCGGCATTATCACCCCGGTGGCGCAGGTGGAGCCGGTGCCTTGCGCGGGGGTTATTATTTCCAATGCCACCCTACACAATTTTGACGAAATCAAACGTTTGGGCGTGCGCGTAGGCGACAAAATTATCATTGAGCGCGCAGGGGAAGTCATCCCCAAAATCATCAAGGTAGCGCAACATGTGGGAGAAGAGGAACTGCTCCCGCCGTCCACCTGCCCCTCCTGCGGGCGGCCCGTTTACAAGGCCGACGGCGAGGTGGGCTATTACTGCATCAACCCGGCCTGTCCGGCACAAATTAAGGGACGCATTTTGCACTTTGCCAGCCGCGGCGCCATGGATATTGAGGGCATGGGCGACGCGGTGGTGGAGGACTTGGTGAATTTAAAATTTGTAACCAATTTCTCGGATTTGTACGCGCTGTCTTTCTTTCATCTGCTGTCCTTAAAACACTTTCAAGAGCGCAAATCCCAAAAGATTTTAGACAGCTTAGAGGAAAGCAAAAAGCGGCCGCTTTCGCGCCTGCTGTTTGCGCTGGGAATTGCCTTTGTGGGAGCCAAAAACGCTGAGGTGCTGGCCGACCATTTCCACACCTTAGACCGGCTGGCCCAAGCCTCGTTGGAGGAGCTAAAGGCGATTAAGGACATCGGGGACGTTGTATCGCAAAGCGTCTATGATTTCTTCCACGACCCGGAGGCTCTGCGACAAATAGAGCTGCTGCGCGCAGCAGGGCTGAATTTTACCCAACCGCAAAAGCAGGTTTCTTCGCACGCCTTGGAGGGAATGACCGTGGTATTCACAGGCGAAATGCAAGGCCTTACCCGCACACAAGCCGAGAAATTAGCGCAAGCGCACGGCGCCAAAACCAGCAGCACCGTATCGGCCAAAACTTCCTTGGTGGTGGCCGCCAAGGCCGCCGGGCTAAAGTTAAAAAAAGCGCAGGAATTGGGCATAAAAATCATCACGCCCGAGGAGTTCCTTGCGCTCCTCGGGCGGTAGTCAAGCACAGACACAAAGGCGGCTTTATTCCAAAAGGTCTCCGTCCACGGAACACAGTTTCAAATTCCACAAGGTGTAACGCTCCACCAGTTTGTTTTCAGGCGGCCGCACAGACGGATTGCGCCGGGCGCGGTAGCGCTGCACAAAATAGTACGGAGCGTTTTTATAATCGTTTTTGGTGTCGCGCGACAGCACGAAATAGCGTTTTTCATTTTTGGTCACGGACAGCACATATACTCCCAAATGTTTGCGCAAAGTCTCATCCGAACACGCGGTCTGTTGTTTGACCACTTCCAACTCTGAGCGGGAAATTTCCACATAGCCGTTTTTGTGCAATTCATCCACCCGCTTGGCGATTTTATCCAAGAAATCTTGCGTCGGGGGCACGGCTTCTTTAGGCAACAAGTAGGCCTTCCGGCCTTGCAAAGCCTCCGTGTACACAAAGAAACCGCTGTCGGTCAGAGAGCTGTCGGGCAGGAAGATTTTTTGCCCCTTCATATCCCGCAGGTCAAACACATCCTGCATGCGCACCCCGGCCTTTTGGAAAACGCCGATAGCGTCTTGGCCGATTTGCTTTTGCAGGGCATTATAACCGCTAAGCGTAAGAACCTCCCGCGCAAAGCGGGTATCCTTAAACAAAACTGCCGTATAATCGGCAGGCAGTTTGGGGTATTTTTCCTTTAAATATTCTATGCCCCCGCGTTGTTCGGCCGAGTGCATTTTTACAAACAATTCCCTGTCTGAGGAGGAAAGCTCCTCTTTGTCCGGCAGCACGGCATAGCGTTGTTTGAGCGCTTCTAACATTTCCCCGTCAGAAAAATACACCGGTTCCAACGCCACCAGCCGCTGGCGGGCAATCAGGTTCAGCGGCTCTACGGCCAAGGCGGTTTTGTAGATTTCGGCCGCAGCCTTGGGGTCCCCTTGCGCCTGTGTAATGACGGCCTTGCCCACCAAGGAATTGACATAGGCTTCATTAAAACTCAGGGATCGGTTGTAATAGGCCAAGGCCGCCTTGCTCTGCCCTTTCTTAAGAGAAATGTCGCCCAGCATAGAATAGGTATAAGAGAGATACGGGGAGGAGCGTTTCATATGCTTTAACGCCGCTAAAAAATAATTTTGCGCGCCGTCCAAGTCGTCTTGTTTTAAGCATACACCGCCCAAGCTAAGCAAGGCATCTACATTTTTACTGTCCAGTTGCAAACACTTCAAAAAACTGGTCCGCGCCCGCACAAAATCTTGGCTGGCAAATTCCTTTTTCCCCTGCTCCATGCAGACGCCCAACGGCGTTTGCGCCGTCAGCCTTGTGCAACAAAGCAAAAAATTAATGAGCAAAAACAGTTTGAAATAACGCATACATACAGTGTAGCAATTTTTCTGGTTTTGTAAGTTTGACGGGCCGCGCACACGCAAAACCCATTTTCTCTATTTTAGCAAGATTTGCTTGGTAAACGCACTTCATCACGCGGCAAGGCAGCATTTTGCGCGCCGGAAAGGCACGCAAGGTTTGCTCCGCTTGGGCATAAAAACCGCGGGCGGTTTGCGCCACACGGGCCAGTGCGGCGGGCAGTTGGTCCGGAGGAGTGTTTTGCAAAATATCCGCACGCGTCAGGCCAAACTCCGCCAGCAGTTCTTGCGGCAAATACACGCGCCCCAAGCGGGCATCGTCCTGCACGTCCCGCACGATATTGGTCAGCTGCACGGCAAAACCCAGCTGCCGCGCCAAGGCCTGCGCTTGGGGCCCCTTTACGCCTAAAATGTCCAGCGTTGCCAAACCGACAATGCCCGCGACCCGCCATAAGTACCATTCCAGTTCTTGCCCAGTGGCATAGGTGCGGCCTTGCACATCGGCCCGCATCCCCTCTATAAGCAAAAGGAACCGGTCTTGCCCCATGCCAAAGCGCCGCGCCACTTCAAAAAGCTCCTTGCCCAACTCCGTCTGCGCGCGGCCGGACCATGCGCGGGCCATTTCCTCTTGCCAAAAGGAAAGCTCCTTTTCGGGGTCCTCAACTCCGGGCTCGTCGGCCAAATCATCCATAAGACGGCAAAAAGCATAATAGGTGGCCAAGGCTTCGCGACGGCTCTTTTCCAAAAATAAAAAAGCCGGGCCGAAACTGGACTTTTTGTACGAGGCGTGGTCCGGGGTCATTTTTGTTTTCCGTTTTGATAAATATAAGACAGGGCCGCGCCGGTGGCCGTGGCGTAAATGGAGTGGCTGGGAATGATGAAATTAATATGATAAAGCCGCTCCACCTGTTTAAACAGCACCGAGGCGCAAGGCACCGTACTTAAAGTGCCCGTTAAAATCACATCCTTGACCTGGTGGTTGCGGCAGGCAAACACCGCCAGCATACCAATGGTCTGGAACACCATATTCAGCACGCCGCGGGCCAAATCCTCCGCTGTGGCGCCGTCGGCCATTTTGCCAAAATTAGATGCCGTTACCTCCGGCGTCAGGGTGGAAATATCTCCGCTGCAAATATCGGAAATATTCAGATCCACTTTTTTTAAATCGCCGCGGTGGGCCATTTCCACAATCGTTTCAAAGGAGCGCGCATGGCACAGCTTGCTGCACAAGCCCAGCACCGTGCCGCCCCCCACCCCGGATCCGCCGATGTGATGAATGCCGTCCTTGCCCGCGCGCACAAAGGCCGTGCCCGTGCCCATGCTGACAATCAGCCCCTCTTTTTTTTCAGACAGGGCCAAGCCGCCCAGGCCAATGGCTTGAAATTCATCCACCTGCCGGGCAGGGATACCGTAAATTTCATTTTGAAACAACGGCGAGCCCGCTCCGGTCAGCACAATTTGCTTGACCTGCGAAAGAGCAAGTTTATTCTCGTTAACGAATTTGCCTAGGGCGCCGTAAGCCGAGGTCAGCGGATCGGCCGCCTCCACCTGCCCGCGCCCGATTAATTTGCCGTCCTCATAATAGCCGACAATCTTAGTGGTGGACCCCCCCACGTCTATTCCAATGATGACGTTCATTCTTTTTCCTCTAATCCAATGGATTTTAAAAACGGACCCAAGTCCTCTTTGCGTCCCAAGAAATTTTGCACCATTTGTTCCTCGTCTAAGGTGCCGCCTTTTTCCAAAATTTCCCGGCGGAATTTTAAGCCCGTTTGCGGGTTGAACACGCCGGATTTTTCAAATTCGTGGAAGAAATCCTCCGCGATAACCTCCGACCATAAATAGCCGTAATAGCCCGCGTCATATCCGCCCATAATATGGCCAAACGAAGCCTGCGGATAGGTGTTTTTGGTTAAGGGCAGCCCGCGGATTTTTTTAGTCAAATAGAAATAAGTCTTTGTGGTGTCCGGTGTTTTGGCGCGCGTGTGCAAGGTCATATCGTACTGGGCAAAAAAGTTTTGCCGTAAATACGTACCGCCCGCGCCGAAATTTTTGGCGGCAATCATTCTTTCAATCCATTCATCGGGCAACGGCTCCCCGGTTTTATAATGGCGGCTGATTTTTTTGAGCACTTGCGGGTTCCACGCCCAGCGCTCCAACATTTGACTGGGAGCTTCTACAAAATCCCAGCTAACACTGGTCCCGGCTTGGGATGCGTAACGCGCCTTCGTCAAGGCATTGTGCAATACATGGCCGAACTCGTGGAACAGAGTGCTGACTTCGCCGTGTTTAAGCAGCGAAGGCGTATCGGCGGAGGGTTTGTTCATATTGGCCACAATAGCCACAAACGGCACTTGATAGGTTCCGTCCTCTTTTTCTTGTCCACCGACCAAATCAAAGCACGCGGCGTGTTTGTATTTTCCTTCGCGAGGATACAGGTCCATATAAAAATACGCCACCAAGGCTCCGTCGTCTTTGTTGACGATTTTAAAGGCTTTCACCTCCGGGTGCCACACGGGGATATCCACCGGTTCAAACACAATGCCAAATAAGTTGCCAAATAAATCCAGCATACCGCTGATGACGGCCTCTGATGGGAAATATTCTTTGATTTTCTCAGAATCCAAATCTAAATATTCCTTTTTGTATTTATTGGCCCAGTAGCCGCTTTCATACGGAAACAGCGTGCGGCTCTTGCCGCCGGTCTTTTCATTTTTGTAAGCGATTAAATTTTTGTCCTCTTTTTTGGCCATGGGTTTAAGGCGCTTTTCTAAATCCTTTAAAAAGGCAAACACCCGCTGCGGACTTTTAGCCATGCGGTTTTCCAGCTTGAGCTGCGCATGCGTTTTGTACCCCAGCAAATGCGCGATTTGACGGCGCAGGGTCAGCGTCTTTTCCAACAGGTCCACATTTTCGTGTCCGCCGCGGCGGTTGTACTTAAATTCCAATTCCTTCCGCGCGGCCGCGTCATCGGCGTTGAGCATAAAGGGCACATAGTCGGGATAATCTAAGGTAATGCGGTATTTGCCGTCGGCAGTTTTTTGCAGTTTGGAAATATAATCCGCGCCCAACCCTTGCAGCTGCTCTTGGGTTACCGCCAATTCGTCCTTATACTCTTGGATATTTTTATCAAATTGGATAATGTATTGCGCTTTTTCCTTGTTTAATTTTTTGAAGGTTTCCAAATCTACATCGTTTAAGTTCATACCGCTGTTTTTAAAGCCAATCATCATATCCTTGAGCAGCAGTGCCTGGTCCGGCGCGAGGGCGGGTTTTGTATCGGCATAGGCCTTGATGGCGCGGTACACGTCGCGCCGGGTGGCGATGTCCACCATATACTGGCTCATTTGCATTTGCAAGGCCAGCGCCGCATCGCGGAAATTTTTGTCCGTGGACACATAAGACAAAAAGCCGCTCATTCCCAGCGCGTCGCCATAGTGTTCAAAGGCGCGTTCATAGCCCAACACGGTGTTTTCAAAGGTGCGTTTCCCGTCGGGGATAGCCACCAAAGCGTCTAATTCTTTTTCCAGTTGCTTGCGGGCGGCGGCCTCGGCCGGGGCCAAGTCCTCCGCTTTGTAGTCAAAATGCAAGATGCCGTTTCTAAACATATTCTCCATGCCGAACACTCCCGCCGCTGAGGCTAAAATAAAAATAAGCACAACCCATTTTTTCATAAGACAATCATCCGTTTAATTTGTTACACTAAAAGGACCGGCCGCCGCTACGGGCGGCGGAATATAAAATATAACAAGCCAAACACAGATTTGTTATAATTTATATTATATTAATTCACGAGGAATTAAGAACCGAAAATGTACGAACCTTTCGTTCCCAAAGAAATATTCCTTACCAAAGGAATCGGCCGGCACAAAGAAAAACTGGCGAGCTTTGAAGAAGCCTTGCGCGACGCAAAAATCGCCCCGTTTAACATTGTGCCTGTGTCTAGCATTTTTCCCCCGGGATGCAAAACCATTCCCGTGTCCAAGGGTGTCAGCCAATTGCGCCCGGGCCAAATCTTGCACTGCGTCATCAGCCGCAATACCAGCAATGAGTACCGCCGCCTGATTTCCGCCTCTGTAGGCTTGGCCATTCCCAAAGACGGCAACAAAACCCACGGTTATATTTCCGAGCACCACAGCTTTGGTGAAACGGATAAACAAGCCGGCGACTATGCCGAAGACTTGGCCGCGTTGATGTTGTCCACCACCCTGGGCATTGAGTTTGACAACAACACCACCTGGGACCAAAAGGAAGAAATTTGGAAGATGAGCGGCAAAATCGTCCGCACGACCAACATCACGCAATCTGCTATCTGCGTGGAAGGCTTGTGGACCACCGTCGTCGCCGCCGCCGTGTTTGTCAAATAATTGAGATTGTTGTGAGCGATAACGTACAAACCGATAAGTTTATGGGGCTAGAGAGCAAAAACAGCTCTCTAGCCCGTTGTAAATTCGCCGTCGTACCCGTTCCGTTTGAAAAAACGGTCTGCTACGGGCACGGCACGGCCAAAGGGCCCGCCGCCATTATAGAAGCCTCCACCCAAATTGAGCTCTACGACGAAGAAACCTGCACCGAAACTTGGGAAGAGGGCATCTGCACCCTGCCGGAAGTCAACTGTTCCGGCTCCACGGCCAAGGTTTTTAAGGAAATAGACAAAACGGTCCGCGCCCTGATGCAACACAAACAGTGCATTGCGTTCTATCTCGGTGGGGAACATACCGTGACGCAGGCCTTGGCGCAACCTTACATTGAGGCCTATAAGAATTTGAGCATTCTGCACTTTGACGCCCATGCGGACTTGCGCGAAACCTTTGAGGGAACGCCCAAGAGCCACGCCTGCGCGCTTTATCCGGCCTCCCGGCAGGTGCCGGTGGTACAGGTGGGCATCCGCAGCGTAGCCAGTGAAGAAAAACAATATTGCAATGCCGGCAAAGTAACCACCTTTTTAATGCACGAGCACCGCGATATCAACAAGCTCATTCCGCAAGTGCTTAAAAAGCTGACCGACACGGTGTATATTACCATTGATGTGGACGGCTTTGATCCGTCGGTCATCCCGGCCACGGGCACGCCGCAGCCCGGCGGGTTTGGCTGGTACGAAGCCTTGGATTTGTTCCGCGCTGTCATCGCCGCAAAAAAGATTGTGGCCGTGGACGTGGTGGAAGCCTGCCAGCGCAAGGCCGACCCCATTACGGAGTTTAATACCTCCAAGCTGATTTACCGCTTGATGGGGTATTTGACCGTAAAGAAAAACAACTAGTTTTTCCCAAAACACACCGGGAGCCCGCTTACGCCGGCTCCCTTTTTTTTGTTAAATTTTCCTTACAATCAAAATTTAGCAAAAAAAAACATTAGGCAAGTGTTTTAAAACAGGAAGCCAACTTCTACGACGAAGAAAGAGGAAAGGGCCGGTTTCTGTCAAGGTTTTAAAATTTCAACTCATAGAGAGGATAGGTATATCCGTCATGGGGCTTCGTAGCGCCCCCGCCGCTTAAAGATTTACAAATTTTATCATGTAGAGCAGACTTTAGCCCGCCACACCAAATTTCATTCTTTGCATTTGCGACAAGATAAGGACTATCAGCAGCCAAACAAGCCGCCGCCGCCCCGGCGGTTACTATACATTCCGTACCGTCGTTAAAATAAACGCTAACGACAGTTGTGTCGTTGGTAATCTTCTGGCTCTTTCCATACTCCTTTACGTCACCAAAACCAATATCCAAATCCCGCACATCTTTAGGATATACTCCATTGGCCAAGTAATAAGAATCCCGGGCAGTCATCAAGGCCCGCACCCGGGTTAAATTCTTCATCGCTTTGGCCTTGCCCACCGCCACCTGATACTGCGGCAGGGCAATGGCAGAAAGTATGCCGATGATAAGCACAACGACCAATAACTCAATAAGTGTAAAGCCGCGCAAATGCCCTCTCCTCGCATCATTCCCCGAAAGGGCAACGGCATTGGACAGACGGCCTAAACGGCCCGTAGAACGGTTTTTCATGCTTGCCTTCCTTTTTTGTCAAATTTTCCCTACAAACAAAATTTAGCAAAAAAAAAACGAAAGGCAAGCCTTTTAAAAAGGGGAGCCCACTTCTACGACGATAAAACACAGCAAAGGCGCCAAGGCAAACCTTGGCGCCCACACAAAAACCCGCCCAACAACTACTCCGCCGGTTTAAACTGGTCCTTGCCTACGCCGCAAACCGGGCAAACCCAATCGGCAGGCAAGTCCTCAAACTTCGTTCCGGCGGCAATGCCGTGTTCGGCGTCGCCCACGGCCGGGTCATATACATATCCACAAACTTCGCAAATATATTTCATTTTTCTCTCCTTACGGTGTACGGTGTGTCGCGCCCAAAGGCGTTTTGCCCTTGATAACGCGGTGATAATACGCATAAGTCATCGGGGTTGGGTCTTTCACCGGGAAAGACGCCTCCGCCCGGACCAAACCCACAAACAAGGTGTGGGTGTCTATTTCCAAAGTCTGCTCCACGTCCGCCTCTATAAAGCCCAAGGTGTGTGCTTGCACCAGCGGACAGCCGGTTACCCCGCGGGTAAAGTCCAATCCGGCCAGCTTGTCAAAGGTGCGCCCCGTGCGAAACCCAAAACGCCCGATAAAAGGCAAATCCGCGCTGTGGTCTAAAGGCAATACAGCAAAACAGCGGCTTTGGCAAATCAGCGCGTGCGTCAAACTGGCCTTATTGACACAGACGGCCACCCGGGGCGGCTGTGCCGTTACTTGAAAGGCCGCATTGACAATCAAGCCATTGTCCTTGCCTTGCCAATTTGTCGTAACAATATACAACCCATAGGTAATAAAATCCAGCCCTTGCATGGGGGGCATACGCACCTCTATTTTAATTTTTCCGCCAGCCTTTGGCTGACGGCCAAGCCCAAGGCCTTACACGCCTGCTCCACGGGAGCATCGGGCACAAATTTGGCACTGACCACCGGGGCCGCGGCCTCTATCCCCAGTTCCGTCAAGGTATGGGCTAAGGCTTGGACCGGGGCCGGGTTCCACCCGTACGAGCCAAAAGCGCCGCCCACTAAGTTTTTCTTTTTTAGGCCTTTTAAATAGCACAAAACATCGGCCATAGACGGGAAAATGCCCGAGTTTAACACCGGCGAGCCGATAACCAGCCCGCTGCTGTCTAAAAGCTCCGCAGCCACATCGCTGCGGTGGCAGGAGTGCATAGACATCAATTTTACTTTGCTGCCGCCCAGGCGCAAGCCTTCGGCAATGTATTGGGCCATTTTTTGGGTACTTCCCCACATCGTATCATAGACCACCAAGGCTTTATTTTTTGGAGCCTGCGCTGCCCATTTGGCGTATAAGTTGACAATTTTAGACGGATCCTTGCGCCAAATAAATCCGTGGTCCGGGGCAATCATCTTGGGCGAAAGACCCATTTTTTGCACGGTGTCTAAAAAACGCAACACAATATCGGAATACGGCAATACAATATTGGCATAATATTTTTCCGCTTCCCCCAGCCACAAGCGTTCCTCGTTTTCATCGTCAAACAATTGGCTGGTGGCATAGTGCATTCCAAAAACGTCATTGGTAAACAAAATATTTTCTTTTTCCAAATAAGAAAACATACTGTCAGGCCAGTGCAGCATACGGGCTTCCACAAAAGAAATCCGGTCTCCGCCAATATCTATTTTATCTCCTGTTTTGACGGCTTTCATCGTAAATTTTGGATGCAGCTGCGCGCTTAAATCTTTCAGTCCCATATCCGAGCAATAAATTTCCTTGGGCTCTATGGCGGCCACGGCCTCGGGCAAGGCGCCGGAATGGTCCATTTCGGAGTGGTTGGAAATAATAATTTCAATTTTTTTGGGGTCTATTACGCTGGCGATACGGGCCATCATTTCCGGGTAAAACTCTTTCTTCACCGTGTCTATTAAAGTGGGTTTATCCGATAAAACCAAAAACGCATTGTAGGTGGTGCCGCGGCGGGTGGAATATCCGTGAAAATCGCGAATGTTCCAATCTATCGCCCCTACCCAATATACTTTGTCCGTCACTTGAATTGCTTGCATAGGTTCTCCTTATCTGGTTGGCTGGCTAATTTGTTTTTTCCCACAAGCCGTGTAAATTGCAATATTCCCGGGCAGTTACTTTTTCGGCGTCAGATTGAAAAAATACTTCCGGTTGGTCGCCCGGCTTTAAATACTGCCTCTGCACACGCCCGCCCGCGCAAAGCAACTCTATCCATTCTATAAAATGTACCTCCAACATGGGGTGGGCTATTTCTCCTATTTTTACTTTATAGCCTCCGTCTACTTTTTCTATTACGGGAATGTGTTTTTCCGTGGCGGCTTCCACACTGCCGGGGACCTGCAAGACCATGGGTTTTCCGCAGCAGGCCAGCTCCCCGGACGAAGCATGCACCACTTCCACGATGTGGCCGCATACCGAACATTTATAAATATTATTTCGCTGTGTCATTTTCCTTTCCTCCGCCCTTTTATATTAATAAGAATATTTCTTGTTTAATTATAACAAATTTTTCTTCTTTTTTTATTATAAGTTTTGTTTTTATCTTTCTCAAGTTCTAAAAAAGGATTAGTAAAACACAAAAACAAAAATTGTGGATAACTTTTGTTTTTGTGTTTTTTTAAGTAAATTTTAAAGAATAACCCCCTTTTTTGTTTTTATGGGGTAGGGATATTTATATCCACCTTAAAACGCTAAAATTAAGCGGTTTTTTGGCTTAAAAGCCAAAATGGCCTTTTTTTGTGTTGACGCTGGCTTGAATAATTGGTAAGATGAAAGATATCTTATTTAGGACGGCATAGCAGTGGATACTCTTTCATCTGATGAAATTCTCACATCTGTGTTTAAAGAAATAGAAAACGTATTAGGCAAAGACACTTACGATATGTGGCTGCGTCTGGCTGCGTTTCAATTTACAGACACTCTTTTAAAAATAGAGTTGCCCAACCCCTTTTGGCAAAAAACCATTCAAAACCGCTATGAACACATTATTAAGGACGCTTTTTTAAAACATACCGGGCTGGATATTACCGTAACGTACGAAATCAAAGAAATAAAGGATCCCGTCCAAACCGTATTAGAAAAGGCGCAGTCTCCGTTTCATCCCACAGCGGCCCCGGTGCCCGTGATAAAGAAAAATCCTTTTCCGGCTTGTTTAAATTCGTCCTACCGGTTTGATAATTTTATTGAGTCACCCTCCAACCGCTTTGCCTACCGTATGGCGCAAGCCGTGGTCAATCAATTAGGGAACCGCCAAAATAATCCTTTATTTATTTACAGCGCGCCTGGATTGGGTAAAACCCACCTGCTGCATGCCATTGGCAACCAAATTTTACAAAATAATCCCGGCGCCCGCGTCTTATATAAATCCGGGGAAGAATTTGTAAATGACTATATAGACGCCGCTTTATCTAAGGATAAAGAAAGTTTCCGCCGGAAATATCATCATTTGGATTGCTTTTTAATGGATGATATCCAATTTGTCGTGGGAACCACCCGCGTTGGCAGTGAGGCGGAATTTTTCTATACCTTTAATACCTTGTTTGATAATAAAAAACAAATTGTTTTAACCTCAGACAAAACCCCGCAGGAACTG
>CAVDMZ010000016.1:0-15240 GCA_963610115.1 Duodenibacillus sp. | reverse complement strand
AAAAAGGAAGGCAAGTATGAAAAACCGTTCTACGGGCCGTTTAGGCGGCTTATTTTGTAACGCCGTCATCCCCGAATGTTTCTATCGGGGATCTCAGCCTCTTAAAAACACGATGAGATTCCCGATAACGACCTTCGGGAATGACGTAAGGAGAGGATATTCCCGCGGCTTTACGCTGATTGAATTGTTGGTGGTTGTACTCATCATCGGAGTACTCTCCGCTATCGCCTTGCCGCAGTATCAAAAATCGGTCATGCGTGCGCGTTATGCCCAGCTGCCCATATTCGTCCGTGCCATAGAAGAGGCCGGTAACCGTTATTTAATGGCCAATGGGGAGTATGCTTCTAAAATTGCAGATCTAGACCTTACTTTCCCAGGGGATTTGTCAGCGGATGGCAGAATGCTGACTATGGGAAAATATCGGTGCGAGTATTTTGGCCCTAATGACTATTCATCAGAATCCACGATATGCTACTATTACAGTGAAGATAGTGATTACGGTGAATTAGGTTATCGTATTCTTCGCAAAAGCTCCCTACACTATTGTTTGGCGCGGACTTTTGCCCCGAAAGGCCAGGCTTTGTGTGCCTCTATGACGACAGCAACCCCCGTTGATAATGAGCGAGGGCGTCTGCATTATCAACTAAACTAATCCACCAAAAACCCCGGGGCCATGGCTCCGGGGTTTTTGCAATATACAATGATTTGTCTAATTTTCTTCGCCACTTTTTCAAAACTGCTGGCGGCTTTTCTGTGCAGATAAACTTATTTCTTATAGGCCATGCAGCAGTTGCCCAACATACACGTTTGGCAGGCGTGTTGGCCCTGCTGTTTGTGGGCCACGGCGGCCAAGAGCTTCCCGGCGAAATCCGTCAGCGTTGGGTCGCGCGCGCCCAGCACTAGCAAGATGTCGCCCGGCTGGGCCGCGGAGGCCATGTCGGTCAAGATTTCCTCGCGGCAGGGGTTAAAGTCCGCCGCCACGCCGTTATTTTTTAAGCCGTCCACCACGCTTTTGCTGGTTACGCCGTCCGGCACGGTGCCGCCGGGATAATAGACTTCGGTAATCCAAATATGATCCTCTTTGCCAATGCACTGGCTTAGATTTTCCACAAATTCCGGCGTGAGCATTTTGATAGACGTGAAGGCGTGCGGCTGGTAAAAAGCCAGCACCCGTTTGCCACGCAGATGCGCCGCATCAATGGTGGCATGCAGTTTGTGCGGGTTGTGGGCAAAGTCATCAATCACTTCAATTTGATTGTAACTGCCGATAGAAGCAAAGCGCCGGGCAATGCCGGAGAATTTCTCCAGCGCGGCCGCGGCCGTAGGCAGATCTACTCCGCACTCCAACGCGGCGGCTACCGCGGCGGTGGCATTGGCCACATTGTGCAGGCCGGGGATATTCAAATGAAATTTCTGCCCGTTAATGACAAAGTCTGAGCCAAAACCATTGGCGCGGATATCCTCGGGGTGGATGTCCCCATGGTGCAGGCCAAAGGTCTTGCAGCCTGCTCCGGCTGCCTTTAGATTGTCCTCCTCCACATTGACGATGGCCTTCTGGCAATTTTTGACAAACTGCGTAAAGAAGCCCTGTAAAACGTTAATTTCCTTGTGGTCTTTGCGTAGGTTTAAACACAGTCCCAAATAGGGATGATAGTTGACGATAGAGCCGTCGCTTTCGTCGGCTTCAATCACCAATAAATCTGAGGCGCCCTTATATACATTGCCAAAAACGCCCTGCTCTTTTTGCAAAGACAAAATAGCCGCCCCCGTGATGACGGATGGGCTCTTGCCCGCATAGGCCAAAATTTCATACACCATGGCGGTGGTGGTGCTTTTGCCGCTGGTGCCGGACACGGCAACGGTGCGGTGCTCGGCCACGTGTTTGGCCAGCAGCTCGGAGCGGTGCATGGTGGGAAGGTCTAATTGTTTGGCCTTTTGCAATTCCGGGTTGTCGGTTTCAATGGCAGAGGAAAGGATGACCAAATCAGTGTCTTTGTCTAATCCGCTGCCGTCCTGCGGGTAGAGTTTAATCCCCAGTTTTTTGAGGTAATCCCACAGGGCCAAATCGGTATAGCCTTTGCTGATTAAGCGGTCGGACCCGGTTACGGTGTCCCCGCCCATGGCGTGCAGCTGTGCCAGCGCGCTCATGCCCACGCCGCCAATGCCTATAAAGTGTATTTTCATGCGATAACTTCCTTTTTAGCAGATTTTAAAACGGATTTTGCATAATCGGATATGGTGTAAAATCCGGCCGGTTGCCGGACCAGCCACGCCGCCACTTCCACGGCCGAAGCGGCAAATAAATCCCGGTCCAAAGCCTCGTGCTTTAAGACGATTTTGTCATACGCGCCGCACAAGGTCAAAATGTGTGTGCCCGGGGTGTTGCCAAAGCGTTCGTACGAAATGCGCTCCGGCGGCAAATTAATAAGTTCGGCCAATTTTTTGGCCGTGCCGGAGGGGGCATCTTTTTTTTGCGTGTGGTGGATTTCATGCAAATTCATTTCATACCCGCTATACATTTGGGCGGCTTTTTTGAGCAGCTCCCCAAAAAAGTAAACGCTCAGGCTGACATTGGGCGCGTAAAAGAGCGGAATTTTGCGCTCCTCTTGCATTTGAAACAAAAACCGCTCGGGCAGGTTGGTCGTACCGATGAGGCAAGCGGCCTTGTGCTCCTTCGCCCAGTTCAAGGCGTCTTGGGCCCCTTGCGCAGAGGAAAAATCAATGATGATATCCCCTTCCAAACCAAAACCGTCCCCGGGCTCCCGTCCTCCGGCCAGGATCAGCCCCAGCTGCGGTTTTTCTTGAATAATGCGCGCGACGGCTTTGCCCATTTTGCCGTTGGCGCCGTTGATGATGACGCGTTTCACAGGTATTTCTCCAATAAAAGCTCAATGATTTGGCGCGCATTCATCGCCGCGCCCTTGAGCAAGTTGTCAAAGGTTACAAAATAGTGGATTATGTTGGGCTCTTCCAAATCCCGCCGCAAGCGGCAGGCGTAGGTGGTTTCTTGTCCGCAGGCCTCTTTGGGGGTAATGATTTCCTCGCGGTATTGCAGGTGGGGAAAGGCATTCCAAAGCTGTTTGACTTGCGTGAGGTCAAAGGCCTTTTGCGCCTTGAGGGTAATGCCCAAACTGTGTGAATTTTCCACCGACACACGCACCGTATGCGGATAGACCTTGAGGTGCGGCAGATTTAGGATTTTGCGGGTTTCGTAAATGCCCTTTAATTCCTCGGAGGTGTAGCCGTTTTCCTGCAGAGAGCCGATGAGCGGCACGCAGTTGTTCTCATACAAAGACCCCGGGGTGTGGAACTGCTCCAGCAGTTTTTTGCCGCCGCCGCTAATGGCCTGATAAGAGCAAAAGAAAGCCTCCGTCAAAGGATAATATTTCATTAAGGGGGCCAAGGTCATCACCAGGCCGGTGGTGGTGCAGTTGGGGCTGGCAATCAACTGGGTGTCCGGAGTAAGGGCTTGCGGGTTAATCTCCGGGATGACCAGCGGCACGCTCTTGTCCAAACGGTACTGCGAGGACATATCCACGATGTAGCGCACGCGGTCCTTGATTTGTTGGTGCAGTTTGACGCTGTCGGGATTATCCGTGCATAAAACCGCCGCGTCCAAGGGTGGTATTTCATCCTGCCGTCCAAACAGCCGGGTTTGAAAGGGGATTTTTATTTTTTTAAATTCCTGCTGCAGCGTCCGGCCTACCAGACCGTTGGCGCCGATAATGCCTACCGTTTTCATACCTGCTCCTAAATGAGTAAATCCGCGGGCGTTTTTTGCAACGCTTCGTCCACTTTCTTTTTGTTGTCCGCCGATACCGGGCCCAGCGGCAAACGCACCGTTTCACTCCCCATGCCCCGTTGGGACAGCGCATATTTTACGCAAGTGGGGTTGGTTTCTAAATAACAAGCGTGCATCAAGGGCAAGGCCTGCTTAAAAATAGCGAAAGCCTTTTGGGTTTGCCCCTTTTGCCATGCCTTATAAATTTGCACAAAGGCCGGAGCCAACACATTGGCCGCGGCACTGATGATGCCCGTGGCATTTAAAGATAAATGCTGTAAAAACAAATCATCATTTCCACACAAGAGATCCAAGCGTCCGGCAAATTGCACGGCCAAGGCGCTCAGGCGCGCGGAGTCATAATCGGCCTCTTTGATGGCTTGAATTTGCGGCACTTGCTGCAGCAGTTGCTCCAGCACGCTGAGCGACAGCTTTTGACCGGTGCGTCCCGGAATGTGATAGAGCACAATCGGCGCACCCAGTTGCCCGGCCAAGCGGAAATGTTCTATCAGTCCGGACGGGTTGGGTTTATTGTAATACGGGGTTACGATGAGTACGCCGTCGGGGTGGTGTTTGAGGGCGGCCTCGGTGTTTTGGAGCATGGTGCGGGTGCAATTGGTCCCTGTGCCGATGAGAACCTTGATGCGGCGATTGATTTGTTTCATCGCCATGCAGAGCAATTCGTCCTTTTCGGCCTCATCCAAGGTGGCCGCTTCGGCGGTCGTTCCCAATAAAACCACGCCGTCCACGCCCGCGGCGATTTGCTTTTCCAGCAGCGTTTCCAGCGCTTTAAAATCCGTTTTCCCTGAAGGGGTAAACGGCGTAGCCAATGCGGTATAAATTCCCTTAAACATAACTCTCCCCGGGGGCAAAGTCTGGCCCCGCTCAAAATCATTTTACCATTAATTGCTATAATGAAGTGATATTTTATGTAAGGGGGATGTATGGAAGAAGAAAAAGAGAATTTGCAGCCGGGCGACGACCAGCCTACAGTGCCGCCCTCTCCCATGAACTGGGAACAAAAATTGGCTTCGCATGAAAAAACAGCCTCGGGGTTTGCCCCAGAGCCGTCGGCGCAAACGCCAGACACGCAGGCTTTGCCCGCGCCGGAAGCGGAAGTGTTTGCCTCTGTGCCCCCGCAACCGAAGAATTTTGGCAGTTTTTGGTTCTTTTTGTTATTGCTGGCTTTTTGTATGTCTGTATTTTGCGGCGTGTATCTGACGGTTAAACCTGCGGTGAAATGCCCCTCTTCCCCGATCGGGGGCGCCAAGAGCTTTTCTCTGGCTTCCGGCAAAAAATCCTCCGGCGAAGGGCTGGCGTGGATCAAGGTGCGCGGCGTCATCTCTGAGGAGGAAAGCCAAAGCCCGTTCAGCCGCCCCTCCAGCGCGTCGTACATTTCCAAACGCATCCGCGAAGCGGCCAAGGATAAAGGAGTCAAGGCGCTGGTGTTGGATATTAATTCCCCGGGGGGCACGGTGGCCTCGGTGCAGGACATTTACAGCGAAATTTTAAATGCCAAAAAACAAGGTAAAAAAGTGGTGGCTTTGTTTCGCGACGTGGCGGCCAGCGGGGCGTTTTACATTGCCATGGCGGCCGATAAAATCGTGGCCGAACCGGGCACCATTACCGGCTCGGTGGGCGTGATTATGCAGGCGGGTAATGTGGTGGGCCTGTTTAATAAATTGGGCATTGAAGTTACCCCGATTACTTCGGGCAAATACAAGGATATCGGCTCCGCCTACCGCCCGATGACCGACGCCGAAAAAGCCATTTTGCAGGATATGGTCAATGATACCTACACGCAGTTTTTTGCCGCGGTCAAGGCCGGGCGGCCCCAAGTAAAAGAAGAGGATTTAAAGGAATATACCGACGGCCGCGTCTTTACGGGCCAGCGCGCTTACAATTTGGGCTTTGTGGATAAATTGGGCGGAGAAGAAACCGCACGTCTTTTGGCTGGCGAACTGGCGGGCCTGAAAGACCCCAAGGTGCTCAGCCCCAAGAGCGAAGGCTTGCGGGAATTGATTTTTTCCCTGGGTACGGGGATGGAAAGCAAGAGTTTGACCAAACAGCTGCAGAGTCTGCAGAGCCCCAGCGTATCTTATTTGTGGGTGTTTTAGGAGCGCGTATGTTCTCTTTAGTCAGAGCTTATTTTGCCTATACTAAAGACCCCTCTTCCGCCTTGCGCACTTTGGTGGAGCAACGCCGTTTCGGCGCGGCATTTGCCGGGTATGCACTGGCGGCCTTGTGTTGGGTGGTCTTTTTTCACATTGGTTCTATGCTTAGTGCATGGGGTTTGGTGTGGAATTTTCTCTTCTTCTTTTTGTTGGAGGCCACACTGGGGTATTTGTGGGCGGCCTTGTCCGGGCTGTTTTTAAACTTCGTTTCCGACGGCAACGGCCCCTCGGCCCTGTTTATGCTTTTTGGCATATCCGGCGTGGTGCAGGGGGTGCTGCTGTGCTTTGCCTTGTGGGCGCAAACGGCCCCGTGGCTCGCCTCGCTGGCTCCGTTGGCGGTGGTGCTTACGCTGGGGCTGCGCTTGGGCTTTGCCGTGTGCGGGGCGGCGCGGGCTATTCAGGCTCCCGCCCGCAGGGTGTGGGGCGCCTTGGGGTTTGCCCTGGTGCCTGTGGCGGCGGTGGGAATGTTGGCTGTGGGCGGTTTGGTGTGGTTGGCCACGCTATAGTTTGATGTATTCGCTTTTTTGACCCCGGACCTGGCGGCCCGGGGTTTTGTTTTGGTGGTTGAAATAAAAAATTTTTTATGTTAAAATATACTTACCGGTAGGTAGAATATGAAGAAAAAAAATAAACCTCTAACACAAGACAGCCATGTCCGGGAGCGGCAAATGTGCCAGCGCATCAAGGACGCGGCTTTTAAACTGATGGCTGAGAAGGGCATAGACGGCGTTTCTATGCGCGAAATTGCCGAGAAGGTACACGTTACCAAGCCCGTATTGTATTATTACTTTAAGGATAAGGAATCCCTCTGTCTGGCCATTATACGCGAGCGCAAGCAAAAGTTTGACGACTTTTTGGTAAACTCCCTAGCCAAGGGCGAACCCGCCGCCAAACTGTTGGGCCGGCTGTTGGAGCGGCATTTGGAGTTCTTCCAAGATGACCCGCGTAATTCTAAATTCGTCATCAATATGATTGCGTATGTCTTAAGCAACAAGACCAAGCAAATCAAGGGAGAGGATCACGAAGATGCCCTGCGCGAGCTCTTCGTCCGGGCCGCCCGCCGCGGGGAAGTGGCCGAGAAAGGCCTGCCCGAACTGGAATGTTTGGTGCGCGCCCTGCATTTGCAAATTATGCTGTGCGCGTATGTGCAGACTTACCGTCAGGATGTGCTGCCTAAGCACGAGGAGCCCATTTACACCAAGGCCTTTGTAAACCGCTTGGCCCAGATGCTCCTCTTGGGTGTTAATGAATATTACAAGGGAAAGAAGAAATAAGATGAAGAAGATACTGCTTGGCTGTGCCGTCTGCCTGTGGGCGGCGGGGCCCGTGTGGGCTGTGCCGTCTGCCAAAGATCCGGCTTCGGATTTATTTAAGGAACGGGTGGAAGTGAGCGGCGAAAAAATATCCATTAAGCAAGCCATTGATTTGGCCTTGCAAGACAGCTATCAAATCATAGACGCCGCTAAAACGCGGGATATTTACGAGGCAAAACTAAAGCAAGCCCAGGCCTCCTTTTACCCCAGCGTGAACTTGAGCGGCAGCTACGGCCGCGCCTTGAAGAAGGCCCGTATGCCTATAGGGGACAGCTTGCTGGAGGTGGGAAAGAACAACACCTTTACCGCCGCGGTGGGGTTGAATTATATTCTGTGGTCGGGCGGCCAGGTGCGCAGCAACGCCAAGTTGGCCGGCGTGCAGGCGCAGGAAAGTTTGTACCAATACAAACACACCCAAAGTTTAGTGACCCAGCAGGTAGTTAAATTTTGCTACGACATTATTTACGCCTCCGCGCTGATCCGCGTGCAAGAGGAATATTTAGATATTGCCAAACAGCATTTGGCCGAAACCCGCGCCCGGTACCGCGAAGGGCTGTCCAGCAATTTGGATGTGCTGAACCAAAAGGTACAGGTAGAAAATATTGAGCCGCAAGTCATGCAGGCCAAAAAAAATTTTGAGCTGGGCAATTTGTACTTGCGCCAAATTTTAAACCGGGACCCGGAGGACGACATTTATCTGACTTGGACAGAGAAAGATTTGCGCGTGCCGCCTACCCCGCCGCTGGATGAGCTGTACGCCTTGGCGATGAAGTACCGCCCGGAGCTGGTGATGAGCAAGCTGGCGGTGGATGCCGCGCATTACAATATCCAAATTGCCAAGTCCGGCCATATGCCCGTGCTGGCCTTAACGGCTGACTATAGCTACAATGCCTACACCGACCAAGGATTCCCCCAACACCGTAACCAATACTATTGGGCCAGCAATGCGGGGCTGTCTTTGAACATTCCGCTGTTTGAAGGGTTTAAGATTTCTTCGCAGGTAACCCAGCGGGAGCTGGCGTACGAGCAAGCGGTTGCCGCGTATAAAAACAAACTCAAAAATGTGCGTATCCAAGTCAAGGATGCCTACCTGAATTTGGAGGAGGCCAAAAGCCGTATAGAGGCGACGCGCGGCGTGGTGCAACAGGCGCGCGAAAACTTAAACGCGCAAATGCTGCGCTACCGCAACGGGTTGTCCAGCCGGTTGGAGCTTAACGACGCCACCGCCAATGTGAACGATTCGGATTTACAATACGTGCAGGCCGTGTACGATGCGGTCATTGCGCTGTCGGATTTAAAATATGCTGTGGGAGTAGAGGTTTCTTTATATGAAAAAAAAGACAATTAAACATTTAAACTATGCGCTGGTGGCGTTGGTGATTTTTATTTTGGCGGGGCTGCTCTTGCGCAGCGACCCGTCCAAGAAGGTGTTGGGATCGGTGCCGATGGACGTGTTTACGGTGCAGACCGACACGGTGCAAAAGCGGGATTTGAAGGAACGGCTGCTGATGTCGGGCAGCGTAAAAGCCCAAGAGGAAGCAGTGCTTTATCCGCGCGTAGAGGGCAAACTGCGCAAAAACCTGCTGCGCGAAGGCGACCGCGTCAAACGCAACCAAACCGTTTCTTTGATTGAGCGCGACGAGGTGGGCGCGGTGTATGAGCCGGTGGTGGTCCCCTCCACCATTACGGGCGTGGTGGGCCGTGTGTACTTGGACCCCGGCGAAAACGTAACCAAAACCACCCCGGTGGCCTTGGTGGTGAACCAACAGACCGTACGCATCACGGCCGATATTCCGGAGCGCTATATCGGACAAATTTACAAGGGGCAGTCTGCCTTGTTGCATGTGGACGCCTTGCCGGGGCAGGACTTTGAGGCGACGCTCAATATCATCAGCCCGGTGGTGGATTCTTTGAGCCGCTCCGTCGCGGTGGAATTTGGGGCCGACAATTCCAATGGCTTGCTGAAATCGGGGATGTTTGCCAAACTGGATATTTCCTTGGCGGAGAAGAAAAACGCAGACAGCTTGGCCAAAACCAGCGTCTATACCGACCCGGACACGGCCCAGCGCTATGTATTTGTGCCGTCTGAGGACGGGCAAACGGCCCGCCGCCAAAACGTAACGGTAGGGTTTGAAAACAACGACTATGCCGAAATTACCCAAGGCCTGCAAGCGGGACAAAAAGTGATTGCCTTTGCTTATGGCCTCAAGGACGGAAGCAAGATTCATATCAAATAGGGTTTTTATGCAAGAGAACGAACAACAGCAACAAGCCGCGCGGGAAGCGGCGCGCAAGGGCGGATTTTCCGCCGTGTTTATTAAACGCCCGGTGCTGACGATTATGCTTTCGCTGTCCTTGGTCCTTTTGGGCTGGATGGCGTACCGCAGCATGGGGGTGGGGTTGTACCCCAATGTGGACGTGCCGTATGTGCTGGTGCAAACCACCTTGGCCGGGGCCAGCTCGGAGGAAATGGAAACCTCCGTCAGTAAAGTGATTGAAGAATCGGTCAACCAAATTGAGGGCATTGACGAACTGCAAAGCACCAGCACGGAAGGGATCTCGCTGGTGGTCATTAAATTTGAATTGGACAAGGACCGTGATGTCGCCGCGCAGGAAGTGCGCGACAAGGTGGATTTGATTACCAATGACTTGCCCGACGGCACCGACCGCCCGGTAATTATGAAGCTGGATGCGGACTCCTTTTCCGTGCTGAATGTGGTGGTGTCCGGCGAGCGCGATATCATTGAGTTGACGGAAATCGCCAAAAAGAAGGTAAAGGAAAATATTGAAAACATCCGCGGAGTGGGCTCGGTCAATATTGTGGGCGGCCGCGAACGCGAAGTGCACGTCATTGTCAATCCGTTTAAATTGTATTCGCTGGGGCTGTCTATTAATGCGGTCAAGGAAGCCCTGCAAAACCAAAACGTGGAAATGCCCGGCGGCCGCGTGGAGCAGCAGCACCGCGAATACAGCCTGCGCATTTTGGGCCGTATGCCCGATGTGGCTTCCTTTAATGATATATTTGTGGCGCGCAAAAACGGAGCGGCCATTAAAATTTCCGACATTGGCTACGCCGAGGATTCCGGCGAATACGACCGGGAATCCACCTACTTAAACGGCCGCCGCGCCGTGACGCTGGAAGTCAAAAAACAATCCGGCACCAATACACTGGCCGTCATTGAAGCCGTCAAGGAAAAACTGGCCGCCATCGGCCCGACCTTGCCCAAGGACATTCAGCTTTCCTTGATGATGGACCAATCCGGCACCATTCGCGCTTCGGTCAATACCGTGCTGGAACACTTAATTTTAGGCGGTATTTTGGCCGGGATCATGGTGCTGGTTTTTATGGGTTCGCTGCGTTCTACCTTTATTGCGTTTTTGGCTATGCCCATTTCTATTATAGGGTCGTTCTTGTTTATGAATGCCATGGGTTTTACCATTGACTCTATGACGCTGCTGGGCTTGACGGTGGCGGTGGGGATTGTCATTGACGACGCGATTGTCATGCTGGAAAATATTTACCGCCATATGGAGAAGTACAACAAAACCCCGCTGCAGGCCGCGTTGGACGGCTCGCGCGAGATTACTTCCACCGTGGTGGCGACCACCCTGTCTATTTTGGTCATCTTTTTGCCACTGGCGTATATGGACGGTATTGTGGGCCGCATCGTGCGTAACTATGGGATGACCGTGGTGTTTGCCATCGCGCTCTCCGGGGTGGTCGCGCTGACGCTGACCCCGATGTTGTGCGCCAAAATGTTAAAAAAGAAGGACGGCAAAAACCGCTTGGACCAAGCCGTGGACAAAATCAATGAGGTGCTGGTGGAGGCTTATCTGCCGATGCTCAAGTGGTCCATTACGCACCGCAAAATTATGGTGGTTTTGTCTGTGCTGTGTGTGGCGGCTTTGATTCCCATGATGAAGATTGTGGGAGGGGAGTTTTTCCCGCAGGATGACAGCGGCAAAATCCAAATCAGCGTAGAAGCCCCGGTGGGCACCAGTTATGCCGATACGCAAAAAATCTTAATGCAGATAGAGGACGATATCCGCCGTATGCCGTATGTCAAGGATGTCCTGATTTCTGCCGGCGTGGGCGAAAACAGCTTTGCCAGCTCCAGCCCCAGCAACCAGGGCAATATCCGCTTTGAATTGCAGGACCGCAAAACCCGCAAAGGTATTACCACGTCTAAATATTTGGATTTGACCCGCCAGCTGATGAAGAAATACGAGGGGCTTAAAACCAGCTCTTACATTGTGTCCGACGGTCCCGGCGGCGGCCGCAAGGAAGTGCAGTTTGTTATTTCCGGCCCGGACATTGCCAAACTGACGGAATACGGCCATGCTGTGCTAGATAAATTGCGCCAAGACCCGCGCTTTATTGACTTGGATTTGTCCTTGGACTTGGCTAAGCCGGAATACCGTGTGGTCATTAACCGCGACAAAGCCCACGATATGGGCGTAAGCGTTACCGATATTGCCTCGGCCCTGCGCACCATGGTGGGCGGGGAGGATGACGTAACCAAATACAAAGAGGGCGACGAACTGTACGAAGTGCGTATCCGTGTGGGAGAGTCCTACCGCGATACCAAGGAAGCCGTCAGCGCCTTGATGGTCCCCAGCAACATCAACGGGCAAGGAGGCATTGTCCGCTTAGACAGCGTGGCCAGCATTGAGGAGGGGCTGGGCCCCAACCAAATTGACCGTCTCAACCGCCAACGCCAAATTACGGTGGAAGCCAACTTAAACGGCTTGGACATGCGCACCGCCATGAGCATTGTGCGCCAAGCGTTTGACTCGTTGGATGTGTCGGGCGAATACACTGGCGGGTTAAGCGGCAGCTCCAAGGAAATGGGCCGTATGTTTACCTCTTTCTTAATGGCGTTTGTATTAGCGTTCTTGTTTAAGTATATGATTTTGGCCGCCCAGTTTGAGAATTATTCTCATCCGGTGGCGATTATTGTGTCCTTGCCGCTGACTATTCCGTTTGCGGTGCTCTCGCTGCTCATTACCGGGCAGACACTGAATATTTTTAGTTTGCTGGGGCTGTTTATGTTGATTGGCGTGGTCAGCAAAAACGCCATTTTGCAGACGGATTACACCGACCAACTGCGCGCCCGCGGGTACGGACGCACCCACGCCATTTTGCAGGCCAACCGCGTGCGCTTGCGCCCTATTCTGATGACGACGCTGACTCTGGTGGTGGGCGTGGTGCCGATGTTGGTTTCCAACGGAGAGGGCGCCGAATCCCGCCGCAGTTTGGCTATTGTGATTGTGGGCGGGCAGGCCTTGTCCTTGCTGATTACCCTGCTGATGACCCCCGTTACATATATTTTAATGGATAAGTTCGGCGCGTGGGTCAACTGGAAACTGCGCGGGATTCCTATCCCGGCCGACAAGGACCAGGAAACTATTTTGCCGGAAGTTCCGGCGGATTAAAGAAGTTTAATGCAACACAAAAGGCCCGCTTTTCCGGCGGGCCATTCTGTGCTAAGAATTTTTGGGCCTTGTGGCCCCTATTGTTTTGGGACCAAGGGCCCTTGTTGTTTTGGGGTATTTTTGGCATACTATAAGTATGAATACATTGTCTAAAATCATTTCCTGCTGTTTATCTTGTTGTTTGCTGGCAGGCTCGCTCCCGCTGGGCGCGCAGGGGGTTCGTCCGTCTTTTTCTCCCCAATCCTCGCAAACCGACCCCTTGTTGGGCCAATTGCAGGCGCAAGCCTTTATCCGCCAACCGCAGCAAGCGGTGCAGGCCTTATCGGCACAGTATGAACGCAGCGGCGTGGTGGACGGCCGGGTTTTGGCCGCTATTTTATTTGACCAAAAATACATCACTACATTAACCCAAGAAGAAGCCGAGGAGCTGATTTATTTTGCCTCTGTCCTTAAAGAACCGGACACGGTGGTAGAACAGCAGTTGCTGCGGGCAGCGTTGACCCCACTGAAGGAGTACTACGAAGACGACGACATGGCGTTGAAAGGCTTTTATTCTTTGGTGGCGGCCGCTTTAGGACACAATGTATGGACGTCCCGCCAGGTGGAGGAATGGGCGTTTGCGCAGATTCATGAGGCCGCTTATTCCGCCGGAACCGGCCGGCGCGGAGCTTGGGCGGCGGTGGTGCTGGGGTATTTAGCCGTGCCGGATGAACAAAATCCTTGGTCTTCCACCCGTCGGGATAAATTTGAGATACGTTTGGAGCAGCAGCTGCGCCGTTTTGACTGGCTCAAAGACGCACAGACCGATTACAAAATGCGCGGTGTAAAAAATGTTTTTGGCGCCAGCAATCAGGGCGTGTTGATTTCTTTGTTCACGCAAGCCAACAGCTTTTTTGCCATGAAAGATGACGACGGCTTTTTAAAGCAAATGGTCAGCGCGGGCGGATTAAATCCCGTCGGCCGCGCCTTGTTGACCAACGAAGAAGATACTCCCGGCCGTTTTTCCAACGACGGCGAAAGTTTTTACCTGCATTCCCCCACGCCAGGGACGGACGGCAAGGGCCATTTCGTTGCCTCCGCCAATGGGCGCAATCATTTCATTGTGGCCAATTTGGTGCAGGCTTTGTTTTTGTCTTATCACTCGCAGGATACCCAAACCAGCTCGGCCAAAATGCAGGCCTTTATCCGCAGTTTTTTGACCACGAATCAGGAGAGTCGCTTTAGACATTATCTGTATGTCCCGCTGCAGGGCATGTGGCAAGGGGCCAACTTGCACTATACCAGTTCTTTGTACGGTTGGGAAAAGGAAGAGGCTGCCTTGCAAAAAGAATTGTATGACAAATTAAAGAAAGGCTATCCGTGGAACCGGGTTTGCACCGGGGTGCAAGGTGCGTGCGAGGTGGCTGTGGAATGGGTGGCTATGGGCAAAGTATTTGGCTGGATGTTTAAAAGCATTGGCTGGGGCGTGAGCAAGAGCGCCTCGGCGGTGGCCCAGGCGTTGCCGGGCCGCGCGTTGATGAATTTGGCCGTGGTGGAAATTGCCGGCAAGCAAGGCCTGCGCTGGACGCGGCGCAGCGTGCGCTATGTGCTTAACCAGTACGGGTGGAAGGCGGGGGTCGGCCTGGCCGCTGCTGCTTCCCTCAGCGCAGACAGCAGCCAAAGCGACTTGGCGCGTTAAGCAAATTTTTTAGAGAGCCCGGGACGCGTGCCCGGGTTTTTTGTGCAAAAAAATCCCCGCTCATCGGCGGGGAAGAAAGAAAAGGTGCGGGCGGGAATCGAACCCGCGAATATGAGTTTTGCAGACTCACGCCTTACCACTTGGCCACCGCACCGTCAAAGGGATACAAATATTATAGCAAAAAATGGGCCTTTTTACGAAACTTCGGTTTTTCTCCGTCGGGGCCGTGGGCCTGAAAGTCTTTCTCCAAACCTAAAAATCAGGCCTTGAAAATATCAAAAATTCCTTTATACTAGCAGTAGGGGACGGCCTGGAGAGAACCTGTTTTGAGGTTATGCCCTTTAACAGGGCGTCGGCCTCCCCCGAATTTATCACCCGCCTGTGGCATACCAGGCGGGCGGTTTTTTGTAAAAAGCTGCACGCGGTGTATTTATTTGGTATAATAACCACAGAGCCGGTTTCGGATTCTTCTGCCGTTTTTCGTTTTGCATTGAATAAACCCTTTTGCAAAGCCCGGATTTTTTGTATAATATACGGGAAGTGTTTTGCGGGCGTAGTTCAATGGTAGAACGTCAGCCTTCCAAGCTGGTCACGTGGGTTCGATTCCCATCGCCCGCTTTTCATCCCGGTCGTTACGGGGCACAATTTTCGGCGTCGCAACGCCAAATGCTGGGGTAGCTCAGCTGGTAGAGCATCTCCATGGTAAGGAGAAGGTCGTGGGTTCAATTCCCATCCCCAGCTTTTTTTGAAACAACTAAACAAGGGTCGTACAAGGCAGTAAACTCAAAACAGGAGAACTAATCAAATGGCAAAGGAAAAATTTTCCCGCAGCAAACCGCACGTAAACGTAGGGACGAT
>CAVDMZ010000015.1:0-15680 GCA_963610115.1 Duodenibacillus sp. | reverse complement strand
GAATGGACCGTGGCCCCAGCACCCTGCGGGCCGCAATATTCTCGGGAAGGAAGCAACACAAAAAACCCCCGCGGCCGGGCGGGGGTTTGTGTGTTGCTGTAAACTTTTTATTTCCCTTCGTAAAACGCGCGAATGGTGTCGCACACGCGGGTTACCTGTTCTTGCGTCAGCTCCGGGAACATGGGGATAGAAAGCACTTCCTTGGCGGCCTTTTCGGCGTGGGGAAAGTCCTCCGCTTTTAAGCCCAAGTGTTTGTAAGCAGGTTGTTTGTATAGGGGAACCGGGTAATAAACCGCACAGCCGATGCCGTGTTCCTTGAGGTACTTTTGCAGCTCGTCGCGGTTTTCCACACGCAAGGTATATACATAATAGGACTGGGAATATCCCGCGGGCGGCACCGGCGGCGTAACGACAGGCAGCCCCTGCAAGCCTTCTTCATACAAGGCCGCCACCTTTTGGCGCGCTTCCGTCCATTGCGGCAAGTGGCGTATCTTTACGCTCAAAATAGCCGCTTGGATTTCGTCCATACGCAGGGTGGATCCTTCTAAATCATATTCATAGGCCTTGTCCTTGGCACGGCCGCTGTGGCGCAGGCTGCGGCAGCGGTCGGCAATTTCGTCGTCATTGGTGGTAATGGCCCCCGCGTCGCCGCAAGCGCCCAAATTTTTGCTGGGATAAAAACTAAAGGCGCCGGCATCGCCGATGCCGCCCACTTTTACGCCGTCCGCCACGGCCAAGTGCGCTTGGGCACAATCTTCAATTACCTTTAAATTATGTTCGCGCGCCAAATTCATAATGGCGTCCATGTCGGCGGGATAGCCGTAGAGATGCACGGGCAAAATGGCCTTGGTTTTTTTGGTGATTTTGCGCTCAATGTCTTGGGGGTCTATATTATACGTGCGCGGGTCAATATCAGCAAAGACAAATTTAGCCCCCGTCAAAGAAATAGAGGAAGTCGTGGCGATAAACGTAAAGGGCGTGGTGATGACTTCGTCGCCCTCGCCAATGCCCGCGGCGGCCAAGGCGATTTGAATGGCGCTGGCGCCCGACGAACAGGTAATACAATGTTTCACGCCAATCATCTCGGCAAATTCTTTTTCAAAGGCTTCTGTGTGCGGCCCCAACAGCCAGTGCATAGAGTTCAGCGCATCCAGCGCGGCGGCATTTAATTCGGATTTCAACGATTCGTGTTGTTTTTGCAAGTTAAACAGCGGAATAGGGGATTGTGGCATAGAAATAATAATACACTCCTTTTATTTATACAGGCTATATACCTCAGGCATTTCCAGCAATTCTTTGGTAATCTTTTGAAATTCGTGCCCCGTAAAGGTGGCCACAATAGACACGCAGAATTTGCTTTCATGCTTAGAGACTTCCTTCTTTAAAACCTGTACCTTTTGTTTTTCAATCTTTTGACAAATCAGCTCCACCACGCTCCACTCGGGAGCGCAGGTCAAATAAATGGTATCGTAACGGCGCAGTTTTTCCACCAGGCCCAAGGTACGGCGTACGCCCAGCTGCATCAGCAGCACCGCCGCACACGCACCGGAGGCCAGCAAATACTGCCCAAAGCCAACCGCCATACCAATCGCCGCCACCAACCATACGGCGGCCGCTGTCGTCAAACCGGAAATTTTATTGCCCTCGCGCAGAATGGCCCCGGCACCCAAAAAACCAACGCCGGACACGATTTGCGCGGCAATACGCCCCGGGTCGCCGCCCAGCTCTGCCATATAGAGGGAAAGAATGGTAAACAGCGCCGCGCCTACGCAAATAATGGAGTTGGTGGCATAACCGGCGGGTTTATCGTTATACTGCCGCTCCAAACCCATTACGCCGCCCAACACCAAGGCAAGCACTACTTTAACAATGAGATCTTCCATAGGGGTATCTTATCTAAATTATAGCAAAACGTAAAGAGGGCTGTTCCTTGCTCCTTGAAAAATCCGTACGAAAAACAAAGCCCGTTGCCGTTTCAAAAAGAAAAGACCCGCCGGACAGAAAGCGCGGCGGGTATTAAAAAAGCGGCGTTTAAAACTTAACGCCCAATTTGAGCATGACCGTCCAATATTGGTAATTGTCATGGCCAAAGCGGTCCTTCATATCACTGCGCAAACCCACCCAATTGTAGCGGCCCTCGGCGCCAAAAACAACCGTTTCGTCCAAGTCAAATTCCAACCCGGCGCCCAACATCCAAGCAAAGTCTGTGCTGTCGTAAGTTTTCTTCGTATCGCCGGAGGCGGCGTCTTTTTCCTTGGCATACATATAGCCCGCGCCCAGCCCGGCCGTGCCGTACAAGCGCGTCATGGCCTGGGGGAACAAATACACTCTGCCCGCGACTAATCCCGTCGCCACGCCGGAGCGGTAGTTGACGGTGCCCGCGGTGGCAGTAGTAATATCATCGCCCTTGGAAAAGCCGGCATAGTTGCCGTCCAAGCCCACCGTCAGCCACGGCAGAATATTGCGCACAAACGCAATCCCTGCAGAAAAGCCCGTATCGCCGATTTGCAAGGTTTGTCCGTTTTCGGACCATTCCTTTTCCGGCAAGGCCACGCCGCCGTAGAATTCCACGCGGGTGGTGTTGGTTTTCAGCCCGTATTTAGGGGTTTCTTCATAGGCGCAACAGGTATATTGCTGCGCGGCATACAGGGCCGGGGCGCACAAGAGTGCGGTCAGAATGAATAGTTTTTTCATAAAGCTCCTTTGAAAATCCCTGCGAGGGGACTTTCTATATTTTAATTTTTTGGGGTGTTTTTGACAATGACTAAATTGGTTTCGGGGTCTTTAAAAACGCCGGCGGCTACCTCCTGCACGACGCCGTCCCATTGTCCGCGCGCTTTTAAAATTTGTTCGCAAATGTCGCGCACCGCGCCTTCGCCGCCGCGCTTGGGGGAAATATATTGCGCCACCTGTTTTACCTCCGCCACACCGTTGGCCACCGTCAGTGGCAGCCCGGCCGCCTGCAAAACGCCCAAGTCTATAATATCATCGCCGATAAAGGCCGCTTCCGCGGGGGAAATATTCAGCCGCACACACGCATCTTGCAGGGCCGCTGTTTTGTTGCGCACATCGTAATACAGCAAATCCATGCCCAGCATACGGGCCCAGTTTTGCAGTACGGGCGCGCTTCCGCGGGAGATGATCCCGGTGCGGACGCCGCACGCGCGCAGGAAAATCAATCCCATACCGTCTAACGATTCAAAATTTTTTACTTCAATGTGTTTGCCGTTGCCGTCGGTATACCATACCAATTTGCTGTCGGTCAGCACGCCGTCCACGTCGGTTAGCAGGAGTTTGAGTTTTTTGGCTTTTTCTAAAAAGAGGTTGCTCATTTTTTTATTATATCATTTCCAAAGCAAACGCCCCGAACGCCCCGCGGGAAAAATTATATAATAAAACTATGAAAAAACTTTTCCTTTTTCTGCTGGGACTTTTTCTTTTGGCGGGCTGTACGCCTAAAACGGTCATCAGCCAAAGCTATGATTTCAGCCAAATGAACCGCATTGGGGTCATGGGGTTTTCCAGTCCGCACAGCGGGTTGTCCGGCGTGGAAAATTTATTTGCCAAATATTTAATTGAGTCGGGCTTTAAGGTGGTGGAGCGAGCCCAACTGGAGCAGGTTTTAGGAGAGCATAATATTTCCGTATCAGGGTATTTATCCCCGGCAACCACCCAAAAAATAGGAGAAATTTTAGGGGTGGATGTTTTACTGATTGGGGAAGTAACTTCTTACACGCCCACCCGCACAGAGATGGCCTTAGTATCCACCCGCCGCACAGAGTCCCACCCGGTGTATGCACAGGGCGTGCGGCAACTGCCTGACGGAAGCTACGCCGCCTACACCCGAAACGTGGGCACGCAGTACACCCACAGCACCGACGTGCGCCCCAGCCAATACACCATTGATGCGCAGGTAGGCATTATCGCCAAATTGGTGGATGTGGAAACGGCGGAAATTATTTGGATTGGTTCGCTGTCGCAGGAGAGTTCCAGCGCGCTCAACGCGGCCGATTACATCGCCCGCCGTTTGGTCAAAAGTTTTACCAAAGAGCTGGCCAAACGCCGGGGCAAACAATGAGCCCGGTAACGCGGCAACGCAGTTTGACGCGCTTGGCGCTGGACGGATTTTTTGCCGCGTTCAAAGGGCTGACGGTGGGCTTGTTTTTACTAGCGGGGGTTTTGGTGGCCAGCCAAAGCGCCGTGGCCCCGGTCAGCGCCCGTTTGTTGGGCACCCGGGCCCTGGAATACGCCGCCCAAACGCTCAAGCCGTACCGGCATTTTTTCCCACAGCCGTATATGGTAAATCTAGAAGAAGAAACGAGGTAAATTTATGTTAGACATCAAACAAATTATTGCAAATCCTGACGAGGTCAAACGCCGCTTGTCCTTGCGCAAGCCGGAGCTGGCCGCGCAAATTGACGAAGTGTTGGGTGTGTACAACGCCTACAAAAAGGTCTTGGTCGCGGTGGAGGAGTTGCGCGCCAAACGCAATAGTTTGTCTAAGCAAATCGGGGCGATTAAAAAAGAAAAAGGCGACGAAGCCGCCAAAGAGGCCATGGCGCAGGTCGGCCGCCTAAAAGAAGAAATGGCCCAAAAAGAAGCAGAACTGGACCCGCTTAAAAAACGCATTGATGATTTGCTTTTGAGCATCCCCAACCTGCCTAACGAACATATCCCCGTGGGGAAGTCCGACGCGGACAACCCGGAATATTTGCCCTGCACCTTGCCCTTGCCTAAATTTGATTTCAAACCCTTGGACCACCAAGCCGTCGGTGAAAATTTAGGCATTTTGGATTTTGCCGCCGCGGCCACCCTGTCCGGCAGCCGGTTTGCCCTGTACAAAGGCGACGGCGCCCGTTTGGAGCGCGCCATCATTTCTTTTATGTTGGATATGCACGCGCGCAAGGGCTATACGGAAATTTTGCCCCCGGTCATCGTCAATGAAGAAATTTTGTTTGGCACGGGCCAGTTGCCCAAATTCCGCGAAGATATGTATGAACTCACCGGCGAGCCGAAACAATTTTTAATTTCCACCGCCGAAATTCCGCTGACCAACTTAAACCGCGGCCGCACCCTGTCCGAGACGGAGCTGCCTATTAAACTGACGGCGTGGACGCCGTGCTTTCGCAAGGAATCGGGCACGTACGGCAAGGACACCCGCGGCCTGATCCGCAATCACCAATTTAACAAGGTGGAGCTGGTTATGCTCTCCAAGCCGGAAAACTCCTACCAAATGTTAGAGATTATGGTCTCTGACGCGCAGGAAGTGCTCAAGGAATTGGGCCTGCCTTACCATGTGGTGGAGCTGTGCTCGGGCGATATAGGCTTTTCGTCGGCCAAGACCTACGACATTGAAGTGTGGATGCCCAGTGAAAACCGCTTCCGCGAGATTTCCTCCTGCTCCAATTGTTTAGACTTCCAGGCCCGCCGCATGGGGCTGCGCTACAAAAACACCCAAGGCAAATTGGAATATGTACACACCTTAAACGGCAGCGGGCTGGCCGTCGGCCGCACCTTTGCCGCCATTTTGGAAAACTTCCAACAAGCCGACGGCTCTGTGATGATTCCGCCCGCCTTGCGCCCGTACTTTGGCAAGGATAAAATTGAGGCCAAAAAATAATGCGCCGTCTTTTTGCACTCGCGGCCGCACTGGGTTTACTCCTCTGTGCGGCTGCGCCGTCTTACGGCGAGATTAAACTCCCGCCCGAAGTCATGCAATATGCCACGGTGGGCATCAACGGCGTGTACAGCTTGGACTTTGCCACCGCGCAAGAAAATATAGAAAAGGTCTTTGCCCTGTATCCGGACCACCCGTTTGCGCACTTTGGCAATGCCATGATTGCCTGGAGCCGCTATGAATACGAATTTGAAACCAGCGACGACCAACAGCGCAAAGTGTTTGAAGACACGCTGGACCACTCCATAGACGGCATCAAACGCTGGCTCAAAAAAAATCCCCGAGATCCCAACGCTTACATGGGCTTGGGCGCGCTGTACGGACTGCGGGCCATGTTTTCCATGCGCACGCGCAGCTGGGTGACGGCGTATTTTTCCGGCCGCCGCGCCATTAAAAATTTAGAAAAATCCCTGCAATTAGATCCCACCTATTACGATGCATATTTCGGGCTGGGCATCTACAATTATTTTGCAGGCACCTTGCCCAGCGTGATTAAAATTTTGGCTAAAATCGTGGCTATTAAGGGCAACCCGGACCAAGGGGTAGCCCAGCTTAATTCCGCCCGGGAAAAAGCCCTGTTCACCGCCGACAGTGCCAAGCTGATTTTGATAGAGGTGCAAAACACCCGCGGCAGTAAATATTATGCGCCGGAAAAATCCTTGCAATACATCCGCCAGCTGCGGGCCAAATTCCCGGAAAATCCGCTCATGCACTATGTGGAATTAATCTGTCTGTTTGAAAACGGCCAGTATGAACAAGTGCTTTCCGGCGGGAAGGAGTTTTTGGCGCGGATCGGCACGGACCCGTTTTATAAAGACATTTATATTTCCCGCGCCTATACGGCCATTGGCACCGCACTCATGGCACAGGGGCAGTGGCAGGCCGCGCGCGAAGCGTTTGAAACCGGACGGGCCGCTTTGGCGGGGCAGGCTCCCAGCCGCTGGGGCGTGTGGAATGAGTACCGCTTGGGGCAGGTGTATGACGCCTTGGGCTTACGCGATTTGGCAAAAGTGCAGTACAAAAAGGTGCTGTCCTTTAAGGACAAGTGGGGCTTTGACGAAGCGGCCAAGCAAGGCCTAAAAACTCCGTGGCAGGCCGCCGCGGGAAAAGGGACCGGGCCTTTGCCGCCGCTGTAAAAAAGAGTAGCATTACAAACAAAAAATTAGTACACTTTATGGGTAGTAAAATTTCCCCTAAGGAGAAGGAAATGAAAAAGTGGATCGTAATGGTAGTGGGTGTGTTGTTTTTTGCCCCGGCGGTCTTTGCCGATAACTGGGGCTTGGGGCTGAAGCTGGGCGCGGGTGAAAATGACCCGGAGTTTTTGAAAAAATGGCAGGATGTGGCCTCGGCTGCTTTGACCAGCTCGGAATTGGATGAAGGCAACGGCGTTTTTTCGCTGGAAGCCCTGTATGAATGGACCTTGGATGAAGAGGCCAACAAACTGGGTGTAAAATTAGGCTTTGACTTCTACGGTGAAAATGAGCTTAAAATCTCCAGCAGCTCAGAGATAAAATTCACAGAAAACACCTTTGCCGTTCCCTTGACGGTGTATTACAAAAGAGACAATGGTGTAAAGAAATGGAGCCCGTTCGCCGGAGTGGGTGTTTCTTTGTTCCGCTCAAAGATGGAAATGGAGGGTGGTTCCCGTAGCGAAAAATACACGAAAACCAAAGTAGCCCCGCATATCCTGGCAGGCGTGGAATACCGCTTTACGCAACTGTTTGCCTTGGGCGTAGAAGCCAAATATACCTTTGGTGCCAAAATCAAAAAGGACGGCGAAGTCATGTCTGACCGCACGGGCTTTAGCGGCGCGTTGACCGGCCGGTTCTACTTCTAAGTTTGCCCCGTTTTAAAAACCCGCACCCCCAGGTGCGGGTTTTTATTTCCCTTTTTTACCCGTTCTCTAAAAAGAAAAGCCCGTATGCAAACGGAATAATCTCACTCCTTTTATTAAATCTGCACCGCCAAGCCCTGATAATAAAGTAAAATATATTCACTATGACCTTACAAGAATTTAAAACGCTTTGCGCCCAAATTGAGCGCGAATATACCGATAAAATTTCCTCCGCGGCCGACCTAAACGCCGTAGAAGAGCTGCGCGTGGCGGCCTTAGGCCGCAAGGGCGCACTGACCGAGCTGCTCAAAAACCTCAAGGACTTTGCCCTAGAGGATAAAAAAGCCGCCGGGCCGCTGGGCAATGCCCTCAAAACGGCCTTGTCCGACGCCTTAGAAAACAAAACCCGCGCCTTGGCCGCCCAAGCGCTCAACGAACAGTTAAACCAAGTGGATTTGGATTTGACCTTACCGGCCCGCCCGGTCCCGGCCGGACGGCGCCACCCGCTGTCCCTGGCGCAAAAGCGCATGACTGATATTTTGTCCAAACTGGGTTTTACTTGGGCAGAGGGGCCTTGGGTAGAGGATGAAAAACATAATTTTGATATGCTCAACATCCCGCGCCACCACCCGGCGCGCGACGCGCAGGATACCTTCTTTGTGCAGACGGGCTCGCCGCTGTCCATGGTACTGCGTACCCACACGTCCAATGTACAGAGCCGCTTTATGGAAAAACATCAACCGCCTCTGCGCATTATGGCCCCGGGCCGCGTGTTCCGCAATGACAGTTTAGACGCTACCCACAGCCCGGTGTTTCACCAAATTGAAGGGTTGTATGTGGACAAAAACGTCAGCATGGCCGACTTAAAGCGCGACCTAACCTCCTTTATGAAAGGCCTTTTGGGCAGCAAGACGGAAATCCGTTTCCGTCCGTCTTTCTTCCCGTTTACAGAGCCCAGTGCCGAGGTGGATGTGAAATGCGTTTTCTGTGCAGGCAAAGGCTGCCACATTTGCAAGGGCACGGGCTGGATTGAAATGCTCGGCGCGGGCATTGTGCACCCCCAGGTGCTTAAAAATTGCGGCATTGACCCCGAAGCCTACAGCGGCTATGCCTTTGGCATGGGCGTGGAACGCTTGGCCATGATGATGATGAACATCAATGACATCCGCACATTCTATGAAAATGATTTGCGCATATTAAATCAATTTTAAGGAAGAGCTATGAAGATATTGTACAGTTGGTTAAAAGATTTTATTGATTTGGACCTCACGCCCGAAGAGCTGGCGCAAAAATTTACGCAGCTGGGCATTGAAGTTGCCTCGGTAGAAAAGACGGGGGCGGACTTTGAGGGCGTGTATGTGGCGCAAATCACGCAAATTGAAAATCATCCCGATTCCGACCACTTGCATTTGGTCACGCTGGACCTGGGCCAAGGGAAAACCCAACGCGTAGTTTGCGGGGCCCCTAATGTGGCCGTCGGGCAAAAGGTGCCCTTAGCCCGCGTGGGTGCGCGCCTGGGCAAAACGGTATTAACCCCGGCCAAAATCCGCGGGGTAGTCAGCGAAGGGATGATTTGCTCCTCCGACGAATTGGGCTTGACCCACACCCGCGCCCGCGGCATTTTGGTCTTGGAGGAAAACCTCCCGCTGGGCACGGAGGTACGCAGTTTGTACGGCAAAGCCGATGCGCTGTTTGATTTGGAAATCACCTCCAACCGGCCCGATTTGCTTTCTCACTTGGGTGTCGCGCGCGAATTGTCCGCCCTGCTCAATCTGCCCGTGAATCTGCCCAAGGTGGAGGAAATCGCCGGAGAGGGAGAGAGTCTGCAAGTGCAAATACAAGACGCCAAGGCCTGCCCGCGCTACAGCGGACGTTTGATCCGCGGCGTTAAAAATGCGCCGTCGCCGCAGCTGATCCAAGAGCGTTTGTCAGCCATGGGGCTTAATCCCAAAAATGCGTTGGTGGACATTACCAACTATGTTATGTTTGAACTGGGCCAGCCCCTGCACGCCTTTGACCGCCAAGAGATTGAGGGAGACACCATCGTGGTGCGCCGGGCCGCTGCCGCAGAAAAATTTACTATTTTGGACGGACGTGAACTGACCTTAGACGAGAATGCCCTGCTCATCGGCGATAAGCACAAGGCCACGGCTTTGGCCGGGGTCATGGGCGGGCTCAATTCCGGGATTAAAGAAAACACCCAAGAGGTCTTTATTGAGTCGGCTTACTTTGACGCACCGACAACCAACAAAACCTCTAAAAAATACGGGGTATCCTCGGACTCTTCCCAACGCTTTGAACGCGGAGCCGATATCGGCATCACTGTTTTTGCACTGCAGCGGGCCACGCAGCTGCTCCTCGCCGCGTGCGGAGGCCAGCCCAGCCAAATCCGTGATGTCTATCCGCAAAAATTTGAAAACCCGGTCGTGTCTTTTACCCCGGCGCAAATCAATGCCATTTTGGGCGCGCAAATCCCCGAGGAAAAACTCAAAGATATTTTCTCCCGCTTGGCCGCCCGCTTTGACGCTTCCGCCCTGCCGTGGACCTTTCAGGCTCCGACGCACCGGCGCGACTTAAACCACCGCTGGGACTTGGCCGAAGAGGCCGCCCGCTTTGCCGGGTTTGATTGCATTGCGGCGGGAGAGTCGCGCGCGTTTGTCGGCTTTAGCGAAAATCCCAAGGGAGTGGATTTGTTGGAAATCTTCGCGCAGAAACTGGCCGGATTGGGTTTTTATGAATGTAAGAACATTGACTTCTTGGGCGAAAAAGAGCTGCAAGCCTTTGGCTTTGAAACCAAAAACGCCGTCAAAATCAAAAACGCCATGGCACAAGGCTGGGATTATCTGCGCCCGACCCTGCTGCCCTCTTTGCTTAAAAACATTGAGTTTAACGAGCACCGCGGCAATAAAGATTTGGCCCTGTTTGAAACCACCCGCACCTTTACCCTAACAAAAGGCTTCCCCGCAGAAGCCTATACGGTGGCCGGGGTGCTGTGCGGACGACTGACCGCTGCGCCCTTCTTTAAGGCGGGCGAGCAAAAGCCGGATTTCTTTTTCTTAAAGGGCGTACTGCAAGATTTGTTGGGCGGCTTTGGGGACGTACAATTTGTCCCGGCTGAAAACGCCCCGGTATATATGCACCCCAAACTTTGCATGGACGTCGTGGCCCATGGTAAAAAATTCGGTGTTTTTGGGGCCTTGCATCCGCTGACGCTTCAAAACTTCTCCGTCAAGGCAACCGAAGTGTGGGCTTTTGAATTTTCCGCCAAGCCGCTGGAAAAGGACTACAATGCCCAGCATTTTCACCCGGCACAAGCCGTGGCGCAATTTCCGCCGTCTTTGCGGGATTTGTCGGTTGTGGTGGACCGGACGGTCTCTTACCAACAGTTGGCGCAAACGCTGCAGCAAACTGCCCTGCCGGTGACGCTGCACTTTGATTTGATAGACCTCTATGAGGGAGAACACGTCCCGCAAGGCAAAAAGAGCGTTACGTTTACCTTGTCTTTCAGCGCGCCGGAGCGTACCCTCAAGGACCAAGAAACCGAGCAAGCCTTCCGCGCTTTGGTTAAAAATTTAAGTGAAAAATGGGGGGCCCAGTTAAGATAATGCAGGAAAAACTCAAACAGCTGGAACTTTTGGTATCCCAAGCCGCCGCCCGTTTGCAAGCCTTGCAAAAGGAGTCGGCGGCGTTGCGCCAAAAAGTACGGCTGCAAGAGGAAACCATTTTGCGCTTGAAAGAAAGCGAGGCCGAAATGAAAGCCTTGCGTGAATGGAAAAAGAACGCCGTCAGCACCCTGCGCAAACTGGAAACGCGCATAGACAAAGAACTGGCCAAGGCCCAAGAACAGCAAGATTGGCTGTAAGGATTTAATATGCCCAGAAATACCGTCCATATAGAAATTAAACGCATCCCGCTGGAAGTGGAAATCCCCGAGTTGGGCTATGTGGAAATTGCCGATTTGGCCTCCCAGGTGGAAAAGAAAATGCAAAATCTGCAAGAGGACGAGGGCATTATTGACACGATCAAGCAGGCCCTGATGGTGGCATTGGAATTTGCCGCCAAGGATTATTTAAGGCAACTCTCTGAGGGTGGGAAACAGAAGGAAGAGGCCGGACGAGTGGACCAGCTTATCTCCAAATTGCAAGGGGTGCTGGACTCCCCCTCCAAATAAGACGCAAGGATTTATATGCAAGATGATTTTATGCCGCTGGCCGCGCGCCAAGCGCCTAAAAAAATAGAAGAATTCGCCGGGCAGCCGCATTTGCTGGGCGAAGGGAAAATGCTGCGCCGCCTGCTGGAGACCGACACCCTCAAATCCGCCGTTTTTTTTGGACCTCCCGGCTGCGGCAAGACAGCCACCGCGCGCTACGTGGCGACCCGCACACAAGCCCATACCGTAGAGCTCAACGCCGCCGCGGCGGGCGTGGCGGATATCAAAAAAGTATTGGCCGAGGCCAAAGAGCGCGCCCGTACGCCCACTTTCGGGGAACGGCGCACTTTACTGATTTTAGACGAAATCCACCACTTCAATAAAACCCAGCAGGACGTGTTGCTGCCCAGCGTGGAACGCGGCGACATCATCCTCATCGGCATCACGACGGAGAACCCCTATTTTTACATCAACAATGCCCTGCTTTCCCGTTTTTCCGTTTTTGAATTTAAACCGTTGTCTGATGCAGACCTGCGCAAAATTTTACTGCGCGCGGCAGATAAAGAACAGGTCAGTATGACCGACGAGGCGGCACAATTTTTTATTACCCAAGCCAACGGCGACGGACGCAAAATGCTCAATGCCCTAGAGATTGCTTCTTTAACCACCCCGCCGGACAAAAACGGCCTCAAACAAGTGGATTTATCCATTGCCCAAGAGTGCATGCAAAAACGACACCTCAACTACGACAAAAAGGGCGATGAACATTACGATGTGATTTCCGCCTTTATCAAATCTATGCGCGGCTCGGACCCCGATGCTACCGTCTATTGGCTGGCCCGCATGCTGGAAAGCGGGGAAGACCCGCGCTTTATCGCGCGGCGTATTCTCATCTGCGCCAGTGAAGACGTGGGCCTGGCCGAGCCGGCGGCGCTGATGATTGCCCAAGCGGCCTTTCATTCGGCCGAGGTGCTGGGAATGCCCGAGGTACGCATTCCCTTGGCCCATGCGGCCATTTATGTGGCCTGCGCGCCCAAGAGCAACTCTGCTTATTTAGCCATAGACGCGGCCTTGCAAGAGGTTCGCGAAGGCAAGTTGCGCCGCGTGCCGGACCATTTGCGCTCCGGCATGAAGAACGCGGGCTATAAATACGCGCACGATTATCCCAACCATTACGTCAAGCAACAATATATGCCCGACCCGGTGCAATTTTTTCGCCCCACCCAACAGGGAAAAGAGGGCCCGCTGATAGAGCGGCTCAAAAAAATCAAAGGACAATAAATGGAACCCGAAGCCCCCTTTAGAGGCCAAGTTTTCAGCGTAACCGCCATTACCCTGGCTATTAAACAAATGATGGAAGGGGTCTTTCGCGGCGTGTTTGTAGAAGGTGAAATCAGCGGCCTGCGCCAAGCCCAAAGCGGACATCTGTATTTTGATCTCAAGGACCGCAACGCCTTGCTGGCTGCCGTCATGTTTAAATGGGACGCGCGCAAAAACGGCCAAGACCTGCAAGAGGGGCTGCAAGTGCGCGTGTTTGGAGATTTAACCTGCTACGCCAAGCAAGGCAAATACCAAATCGCCGTCAAAACCGTAGAGGCCCTGCACAAAGGAAATCTCTTTTTAGAATTTGAAAAGCTCAAAAAAAAGCTCCAAGCCGAAGGCCTTTTTGACGAACGCCGCAAACGGCCGCTGCCCGCTTTTCCGCGCCGGATCGGCGTGGTGACTTCACCCACCGGGGCGGCCATTCGGGATATTTTGTCTGTCCTGCGCCGACGCAGCCCTAACCTGGAGGTCGTCTTGGCCCCCGCCTTGGTGCAAGGGGACGGTGCCGCCGCGCAGATCGCGCAAGGCATTGCCGATTTAAACCGCCTAAAACCCGCGCCGGACGTGCTTTTGGTGGGGCGCGGGGGTGGAAGTATGGAAGATCTGTGGGCCTTTAATGAAGAGCCCGTAGCGCGGGCTATTTTTGAAAGCAAAATCCCCGTCATTTCCTGCGTAGGGCACGAGGTAGATTTTACCATTGCCGATTTTGTGGCGGATTTACGCGCGCCGACCCCCTCGGCCGCGGCGGAACTGGTGGTGCAAAAGGCCGACGGTGTGGCACAGCATATCGCCCAACTGCAAAAGCGGTTGTTCCAAGCGGTCAGCCTGTTTTATGAACGGGCCAAAGCGCGGGTGGAAGGCGCGGTTAACAGCCGCCTTTTTAAAACCCCGCAGCTGCTTACGCAAGAGAAAGAACAGCGCGTGGACGAACTGTCCTTGGCGCTGGAAAACGCCTTTGAAAAGCGCTTGCAGGCGGCGCAAAACCGCTTGGAAGTATTGACGCAGAAGCTGGCGGCATTAAGTCCCTTTTCCGTGCTGGGACGGGGCTACAGCATTACGCGCAAGGCCGACGGCAGCGTGGTGTCGCGCGTGGGACAAGTGCAAGAGAAGCAAACCCTTTACATTCAAGTTAAGGACGGCATGATACATGCGGAGGTCAAATGAAGAACGGATTTGAAAGCAAACTCAACCGCTTGGAAGAAATTGTAGCCAAGCTGGAAGAAGAACAAACGGATTTGGACGCATCGGTTCAACTGTTTGAGGAAGGAATCGCGCTCTCTAAAGAGATGACGCAAAAACTGCAGGAAGTCAAATTTAAAGTGACCGCGCTCAAAAAAAAGGGTGCGCAGCTGCTCACGGAACCTTTTGACGCGCCCGACGGTAACGCCGACGAAACGGACCCAACCGATGGCAAGTAAAAAACTGCGTTTGGATATGGCTTTGGTGGAGCAGGGGTTTTGCCCCAGCCGCACCCGCGCACAGGCCTGCATTATGGCGGGGGAAGTGCTGGTCAACGGGCAGTGCGACACGCGGGCCGACCGTCGTGTGCTTCCCGAGGACGTGCTTTCTCTGAAAGAAAAATCCTGCCCGTATGTATCGCGCGGCGGATTAAAACTGGCCGGGGCGCTCAAGGCGTGGAACATTTCCGTACAAGATAAAATTTGTGTAGATATCGGCGTGGCCACGGGCGGTTTTAGCGACTGTATGATTCAAGCCGGAGCGCGCGAAGTATATGGCGTGGACGTGGGCAAGGGGCAGCTGGCCGATGAAATGCGCCGATACAAAAATTTTCATTTTAAACCCGAAACCAATGCCCGCTATATGACGGCGGATTTGTTTGGGCAGGCCCCGCAATTTGCCGCAGTGGACGTATCGTTTATTTCGCTGACAATGATTATGGAGCCTTTGTTTAAGGTGTTGGCGGCGCAAAGCGAGGCGGTGTTTCTCATCAAACCGCAATTTGAATTGACCCCCAAACAAGTGCCGCACGGCATCGTCAAAACAGAGGAAAACCGCCAAGCGGCTATCGCCCGCGTGCAGAATTTTTTTGAGGAAAACCTAAAGGAAAAATACGGCGGACAGAGCCTGGAACTGATGACAAGCCCTATCAAAGGCACCCACGGTAACACCGAATATTTATGGCACGTCAAACTAAACAAACCCGCTTAACCGCGGGTTTGTTTTTGCCTTAAAAAGTAAAGGGACAGCCGTTGGCGGCTTTTGAGGGGGATTGCACACAATCCGGCTGCGCACCCACTGCCTGACAGAGACGTCGGCCTAAATCGGTTTCGTAAGGATAACACTTCCATTCATCCGTTTCATAAGGAACTAGCAACAACACGGAGATCCCTTTAGCCCGGGCCGTTACCCGGGGCTTGGGAATACCTGATGAGATACGGGCTCTGACCGTTTCAAAAGTAGTTCCGTCCGGCAAAGTAATCTTGGCATATTTTCCCTCATGGCTCAACGTGGAGGTCGTCCCAGCCGGGAAAGAAATGTCCCACTGGGAAATGTCGCTGGTATAATTACCGTTAGCCATAAAATAAGTTTGGTTGGCCTGCTTAATGGCCTTCATCATGGGCAATAACCGGAAAAGACGCGTCCGCATGACCGCCATGCGGTATTGCGGCAGAGCGATAGCGGCTAAAAGGCCAATGATAAGAACAACGACCAAAAGTTCAATGAGTGTAAAGCCG
>CAVDMZ010000014.1:8875-15971 GCA_963610115.1 Duodenibacillus sp. | reverse complement strand
ACACCACGCTGCCTGCTCTGTAGCTTTTTTTAGTTTGTACCCAAAAATTGTCCGACGTGCGGCCCTTGTTGGGTGTTTCCATTAAAATCTGCACCGGCCGGCCCACACGCGCAGCGTAAGCGCTTTCGGCCAAGCCTCTTACTTTATTTAACAAAATATCTAATCTTTGTTCCAGTGTTTTTTCAGGCAAGAGCTTCATTTGGGCGGCCGCAGTTCCTGCGCGGGGGGAATATTTAAAGCAGTACGCCGCCGAAAAACCCGCCCGCTCCACCAAGGAAAGCGTCTCTTGGAAATCCGCTTCAGTTTCCGTCGGAAAGCCGACAATAATGTCCGTGCTGACGGCAAAGCCGCGCGCCTTGAGCGCATCTAATTTTTCCAATAAAATTTCACGCGTGTAGCCGCGTTTCATTTCATGCAATACGCGGGTGGACCCGCTTTGCACGGGCAAGTGGATATGCCGCGCAATTTTGGGGTTGTTTTCCACCGCGGCTAAAAATGGCGGCGTGATAAAGGCCGGATGCGGGCTGACAAAACGCACCCGCTCCACGCCCGGCAGGGCGGAAACTTCATTGAGTAAATCGGCAAAGGTTTTGCCTTCTTCCTTCCACGCATTGACTGTTTGCCCCAAGAGGACAATTTCCGGGCAGCCTTGGGCGGCCTTTTGCGCGGCGCGCGCGCAAATGTCGGCCGACGGCAGACATTGTACCGGCCCGCGCACCGAGGGCACAATGCAGTACGAGCAGGCGAAATCGCACCCGCGCATAATGGTTACATAGCCGGTTATGCCCGGCTGGATGGGCGCGGCGGTGCCGGGCGCGGCGGGGAAGAGCCCGCTGCCGTCTAACAATTCGGCGAAGCAGTCTATTTCCTTGGCGCCGGACACCAAGTCCAGATAAGGGAAAATTTTTTTGAGTTTATTGCCCAAACGCTGTGCCGCGCACCCGGCAAAGATAATGTGCCGCCCGGGCTTTTCGCGTTTCCACTGGCGCAGCCGCCCCAAAAAAGACAAGGCGCGGTGCTCGGCATGGTCGCGCACGGTGCAGGTGTTGACCAAGACCAGGTCCGCCTCGTCCAAATCTTGCGTGGGGAGATAGCCGCGCGCAAACAAGTGGGCGGCCATTTCGTCCGAGTCGGCCCAGTTCATTTGGCAGCCGTAGGTTTGGATGAACAGTTTCTTCATAAACGCGTAAAAAAGGCGGCGTAAAATGCGCCGCCTTTTCATAGAGCCCGCTTAAAACAAATCACTGATTTTTTTAATGGCTTGCGCCACGGGCTGCTGCAGGTGCAATTTGATGACGCGGCGGCCTTTCTTTTCCAAGGCCTGAAAGTCCCCCAAGGCCTGTGCGTTGCACAGCTGGCCGAAGGTGTAGTTCTGCCCCGGGATTTGGATGTCGTGGGCCGGGTCGGCGGACAAAATCAGAAAGACCCCGTTGTTGCCGTCGCCCTTGTGCAGCTGCCCGCTGGAGTGCAGATAGCGCGGACCATACCCAAACAACACGGCGCGTTTGGTGCGGCAAAGGATTTTGTCGCGCAGCGCGGCCAAGGCTTCCTCCGTTTCCTCGCAAGGCCAAACATAGGGTAAAATGGCCACATAGTCATTGCTTTCTAATAGCGAGAAGAAATCCTGCGCCAGGCTTTCCAGCTTGACCTCTTCACTTAAATCTTTGCTGACCAGCAGCGGGGCCGTTACTTCGGCCGGAATGTCCCCGGCGCCGAGCTGCGCCAAGATGTTTTTGGTCAGGGTTTTGGCTTCCTGCACATTGGGCTGGTCAAAGGGGTCAATGCCCAAAATGGCGCCCGCGGCGGCGGTGGCGATTTCCCACAAGAGAAACATCGCGCCCAGTTGGTATGTATCCGACATATCCAGCGTAACAAGGGGGAAGCCGCGCTCTGCCAAGTCGTTGGCGATCTCGGCCACGCGTTTATTGTCGTCGCTGTCGGTGGCCAAGCACACGAAGAAGCGGTCCTCGCGGTAGTCAAAATTGCGGTGCAAGGTTTCTCCCACCACGGGGACAATCCCCTTGCTTTCTTTGCCGGTGGATTCGGCCACCAGTTGTTCGGCCCACAGACCGAAAGTCGCCACATCCTTGGGGGCCAAAATGGTCAGTTTGTCCTTGCTGTGGTTGGCATAGCACGCCCCCAGGTATGCGCCCAATTTGACGGCGGCATTGTCCTTGACCGGGGCTTGCGGACCGAAGGTTTCGGCGGCAGCTTTGGCTTGGTTTAAAATTTGGGCCACGTCCACGCCCATAATGGCAGCAGGCACTATGCCAAAGAAAGACAAGGCCGAGAAACGCCCGCCGATATCGGAGGGATTGGTAAAGACCTTGCGGAATTTAAATTTTTTGGCGGTGTCTTGCAGGCCGGTGCCCTGGTCGGTAATGGCGATGAAATGCTGCCCCGGGTCCTTGACTTCGGCTTTTTTGACTTCCTCGTAAAAATAAGCAAATTGGGAGGAGGGCTCCACCGTGCCGCCGGATTTGCTGGCAAAGATAAACAGGGTTTCGGCCGGGTTGATTTTGCCACGCACCGCGCCGACCCAATCCGGGTTCGTGGTATCCAGTACGAACAGCTCCGGGCAGCCCGATTGTTTGCCAAACAAGGTGCGGAACACTTCGGGAGCCAAACTGCTGCCGCCCATGCCCATGACCACGCAATATTTATAGTCTTTTTTTGCCTCTGCGGCAAATTGGGTTACTTCGTCCAAATGTTCCAAGGTCCAATCATACACCTTCTGCCAGCCTAAGAAATTTTTAATCAATTCTTGGTGTTGGGGATCTTCCTTCCACAGGGAGGGGTCCTTTTCCCAAAATTTTTTGTTGAAGTTTAATCCTTCCAGTTTGATGATACCTTCGCGGATAATCCCTTCCGCCATGGGGTTTACGTTCATTTTCATACCGTTTTACGCATTCCTTGTTGTGAATTTAAAATTTGTTTTCCAGCGCTAAGATTTTATCTACGCGTTTTTTGTAATTGCCTTCATTGAAATAGCGCGCGGCCAAAAACCGCTCCACCACTTCCTCGGCCACGTGCGGGCCGATGACCAGCGCGCCCAAGCACAGGGCGTTCATGGCGTCGTGTTCCACTCCTTGGTGGGCCGAGTACGCGTCGTGGCAGACGCAGGCATATACGCCATGGATTTTATTGGCAGCAATACACATCCCAATGCCGCTGCCGCAAAGAAGGACGGCGCGCTGGGCCTGATGGTTTGCCAGCAGTGCGCCCGCTTTGGCGGCATAATCGGGGAAATCCACCCGTTGCCCGTCCGGGCACCCGCAGTCTAGGACTTCGTGCCCCAACGCTTTAATTTTATGGACCACGGTTTCCTTTAAGGCAAAGCCCGCATGGTCGCAGGCGACGGCTACTTTCATGTTTGGATCCTAAAGGGCGCGATCTACCATTTCGCAGACGCTATGCCCTATAAAAATATGACATTCCTGCACGCGCGGCGTATTGGGCCATTTGACCACCAGCGGCAAATCCACCACGTCTTTAATCGTACCCCCGTCCTTGCCCAAGAAAGCGGCCGTATAGCATCCGCGCTGTTTGGCCAGCTCCAACGCCAGCTGGACGTTTTTGCTGTTGCCGGAAGTGGAAATACCGATGACTACATCACCCCGGCGGGCAAAGCCGTCTATTTGGCGGGAAAAGACCACATCGTACCCATAGTCGTTGCCGACGGCGGTAAGGGTGGAGGAGTTGGCGTTTAGAGCCAGCGCGGGGAAGGATTTACGCTCCTTTTTAAAGCGTCCGACAAACTCGGCCGCGATGTGCTGGGCGTCCCCGGCGCTGCCGCCGTTGCCCATTAAAATGACTTGGTTGCCGTTTTTAAACGCTTCAATAATCCGCTCCGCCAAGGTTTGCACTTGGGGGCCTAAATTTTCTTTGACATAGGTTACGGCGGCAATCAACTCATCGGCTTCTTTTTGTATGAACATATCGTCCTCCGCAAATTAAATTTTTTCCAAGGCTTGGCTTTCCATCCACCCCTTCAGCCCTTGGGATTTTACGACCACTTCACTCCAGTTGTCCTTGGTGTCTTGCACCCACAGCAAACGCCCTTGGGCCACATGGGCCTGCGCCGGGAATTGCTGCCCCGGGCCGCTGCGCAGCTCCGCCACCGGGGCGGCCACGACGGCCAAAGGTTGGTTTTGCAGTGCCACACGCCACGCGTAAAAACCGCCCAGCCCCAAGGCCAAGAGCAGAGAAAGCAAGGCCGCTTTTCCGCCACGCCGCTTGACCAGCCAAACAGCACTTAAGGTGCAACACAGCCAGCACATCAAAAAGAACAATCCCTTCAGTTCATGGACCGTCAGCCCAAAGAATACCTGATGCAAAACCGCAGGCATTCCGGCCGGGACCAAGCGTTCGCCGCCGGCCTCTAAAGCCAAGGCCAAATTATGCCGCAGGTCTTTGTCCCGCGGGGCCAGGCGCAGGGCCCGGTAGTAATTGGCCGCGGCCAATCCTTTGCTGCCCATTTTAAAATAGCTGTTGCCTATATTGTAGTAAAGATAAGGGTCGTTTGGGTAGGTGTGGAGCAATTCTTCATATTCCGCCAAGGCCGCGGCGTACTTGCCCTCGCGGTATAAATTTTCGGCTTGCGTCCAATCCGCCGCCGCCATATAAGAACCCAACAGGAGGAAGCCTCCCAAAGCAAGCAGTTTCTTCATTTGAGTTTCCCCTTCTCCATATCGCTAATCAGCCGGGCGGTTTGGTTTGCCAAGGCCGCCGTGCCCTGCCCTTGCAAATCCACCGGGGCAAAGCGTGCCGCGTCCAACTGTTTCCACAAGGTTTCAAACCGGGTAATGAGGGGCGCGGGACAAGCCCGTGCTTTCAGCGCGGCGGAGATATCGCGCAGGGGCAAGCTGGCGGTATGGACCCCGTAGCGGATAGACAAATAGGTGGAGAGCGCCTCGGCCACGGCTTCGGGGTTTTCCGCCCGTTTGAGGCTGGCGCGGGCCTTGGCCAAGGAGCGTTTGCCCGCCCAAGTCTGTTTGTCGGTCAAGGCGTACAGAGCGCACAAGAGCAGTACCAGCCCAAAGGCGATATGGACCGCCGTCCATTTCCCGAGTCGGACCAAGAAACCGGCCTGCCCGCTAAAAGGGTGTGTTTTGAGGTAGCGGATATCCTTGCCCAAAGTGCGCAGGCCGTCGTTTAAATCGGTTTGTGTGGCAAAGTTAAATCCGGCATCCGCTTTAGATGACGGCGTGACTTGCAGGGAAAGCGGTTGCGTCAGCAAAGTGCGGTAGGTGCGGGCCGCCGGATCATAATAAGACCATGCCAGCGGAGGGATTTGGTAGGAACCCGAGGACATCGGCACAAGGACCGTCTTAAAAATTTTGTAACTTTGGAGCGTTCCGTTGGCGGGAACGACCCCGGAGGCTGCCGCCACGTCATATACTTTAAAGCCATTGGGGGCGGGGATTTTTAGCGCCGCCGTGGGTTTTAAGTTGCCCGGGCCGTTGACCTTAACACTCAGGTTGACCGCTTCGCCTGCCTCCACCTTTTGGCGGTCCAACGCGGCGGAAATAGTATATCCCGTGCCGACCGCACCGTAAAAGCTGGCGGGTTGGTCTTGCGCGGGGACCGGGCGGATATCCAAGGCAATGGGGGAGGATTGCACCCGCTGCGCTTCTTGGGAGACCGAGGCGAACATCCGGTCAAACACCGACAGGTCCAACCGTCCGGCGGGAATGTATTTGACGCTGGCGGAGCCGGCGGTGGCCGGTCCGGCGCTGACGCCGCTGATCGCGTAGCGCTTTTCCGTATAAGAATAGGCTTTGCCGTCTATGATTTGCTGGCCTTCTGAGGTGCCTACTTCTTCCATAAACAAATTGGAAATAGAGGGAGCGGTATAGGGGGCATTATCTACAAACGGGCGGGAAAAATAGAAACGCACCCCCAACAGCACCGTTTGATTGACATAGGGGCGGGGATTGCTGACGGCGGCCACCATAAAGAAGTCCTTTTTCCCTTGCCGGGCGGCCAAATTGTACAAATTGCGTTCCAAGGGGGGCATATGGGCCGGAGCTTGGACCGCGGGGGGCACGGAAGCCGCGGGCCGTGCCGGAGTAGAGGCGGATGTCTTGGTTTTATCCGTTTGGGCGCGGGCGGGAGCCTGTGTAGCGCGGTAAACCGTTACGGTAATAGGGTCGGTTTGATAGGTTTTATTTCCGTAGCGCAGGGAAACGGGCCCGATGACGGCTTTGCCGGGAAAGCGCGGCAACATAACATATTCAAAGGTGCTGGTGGCATGGAAATTATTGATTTGCCGCGCGCTGGAGCTCATAAACACATTGAAGGCCGGCATGCTGGGTAACAGAGGGGCCAGCTCTCCGGCCGCTCCGTCCACGGTAACGGTCAATTTGAGCTCGTCATCCATCGTCAGCGAGGTTTTGTTTACACTGGCCGTCAGGCTAATTCCCGCCGGGTCAAACGCGGCCCACGCCGGGACGGTGCATAAAAGGCAGAAAAGTAAAACAAATCGTTTGAACATATTACCAATCCTTCTCTACGTTTTGCGTTTGCGCAGCTCCGGGGCTGGGGGCGCGCTTGTATTCGTTTTCCTGGGCCATGGACAGGACGCGCTCGGCATCGGCACGGTCCATTTGTCCGGTGCTGTTTTGCGGTTGGGACGGCTGCGGGGCCTGCCCTGGGTTTTGCTGGTCCTGTGGGTCTTGGTTATCTGAGGAGTTGTCTTGATTTTGGTTATGGTTTTGATTGTCCTGGTCCTGCTGTTTTTCTTGCCAAATCAACTGCAAATTGTGCACGGCCTCTTTGTCCTGCGGGTTAGCCCGCACAGCGGCCTTTAAGGCTTTTATGGCTTGGGCCTTATCCCCGGCGCGGTAATAGGCATTTCCCAAATTATACAGTGCATCCTGGCGGTAAGGGCTGTCTGCCTGTGCGGCCTTTTGGTAGGCCGCTTGCGCTTGGGTGTATTCGTTTAAGCGGTAATAGGCGTCCCCGGCGTTAAACAGGGCACGGACGTCCTGCGGATTTTTTTTCAAAACGGCGTTGTAGCTGTTGAGTGCGGAGCCGTATTTTTGCTCTTGGTAAAATTGGCCGCCTTGGCGCAGCTGGGCGCGTACCCCGGCCT